>JASLAV010000531.1 GCA_030146905.1 Lentzea sp.
CCGATCCGCAGCGCCGTGTCGTCCAGACCGGTCCGCAGCGCGAAGGAACGCACCCGCGGGTCCAGCAACGGCTGGAACGGGTGCGTGGCCGGTCCGCCGAGCAGCTCGATCGTCGAGGAGTCCACAAGGGACCGCAGGATCGGCGAGAAGCCGTGCCGCCACCGGGTTTCGAACTGCTCCAGCGCCCAGGACGACGCGCGGTGCTCGTAAGCGGACAGCTCCGGCAGCCGTTCTCCCGCGTAGTGCGAGCGCAGGTGCCAGTTGCCGATCCAGTCGTGCACGCCCCGCAGGCAGTACGGGTCGTCGAGCTGCGCGGCCAGCACCGGCGTGACGCCGAGCGTGAGGACGTCGGAACGGCCCTCGTCGGCGAACCGGCGCAGCATGTCCACGATGGGCAGGTACGAGTGCGCCCACGCCTGGTAGAGCCACTCCTCGCCGACCGGCCACGTGCCGTGGTGCGCGAGCCACGGCAGATGGCTGTGCAGGACCAGGCAGAACGTTCCCTCCGACGCCTTCGGGGTCACGTGCGCACCGCCACGGCCACCAGGTCGAGGCACGTGTCCATGTCGTCGGACGTGATGTCGAAGTCCCGCACCGTCACCGACTCCACAGCCTCCTTCAGCTCGGCCGGCCACGGCGCGCCGGACAGGGCGACCTCGACCTGTGCGTCGATGATCTGTCCGTTCAGGAGCGTGTCAAGCCTCCCGCCGTGACGCAGTCCCGTCAGTTCGTCAACGCGGAAACCAGCCTCCCGCAGCATCCCGTCCAGTTCGGACGGTGCGAGCTCCCTGGTGTGGAACGGGTTCAGCGGCGTGTCCTGGCCCGGCGAGAACGTCAGCCTGTTCGGCGTCGTCACGATGAGCGTCCCACCGGGACGCAACACCCGCCGGCATTCCGCGAGGAACCCCTCCTGGTCCCACAGGTGCTCGATGACCTGCAGGTTGGCCACCACGTCGACACTCCCGTCGCGCAACGGCAGCGCCGCGAGGTTCCCGCGCAGGACGTCGAGCTGAGGATAGGCGCGGGCGACGTGCTGAGACGTCAGCTCGTCGTAGTCGAGCGCGACCACGCGCCGCGCGACCGTGCGGATCAGCTGGGCGCCGTAGCCCTCGCCGCAGCCAGCCTCCAGCACGACGGCATCAGTGCAGTGGCCGAGGAGGTGCAGGTACGCCGCTTCGTGGCGCCTGAACCAGTAATTCTCTTCCGCAATACCGGGCACCGTGCGTTCGCCGGTCAGGGGGAGGGTCACGCCCGCCAGGTTACTTGCCAGTAGAGCGACGGCGAACGGCCTGGTCAGAACGGCGAGACCGTGACCGCGAGCGCGCCGGGGCCCACGTTCGCGCCGATGGCCGCGCTGACCTGCGTCAGGACGATGTCGCGCGCGTGCGGGATCCGCTTCTGCAGCAGCTGGAGTAGCTGGTGGCCCTCCTTCTCGGCGGCGAAGTGCTCGACCGCGAGGTCCACGTTGCGCCCGTACGCGAGCGCCACGGCCTTGTCGACGAGCTTCGCCAGGGCTCTGTCCCTGCCGACGACCTTGTCGAACGGCGTGACCTCGCCCTTCACGACGGTGAGCAGCGGCTTGACCGAGAGCGCGTCGCCGAAGAGCTTCGCGGCCGCGCTGACCCGGCCGGACTGGCGCAGGTACTGCAGCGTGTCGACGTAGATGAGCACGCTCGCGTCGCGCCCGCGCTGCTCGGCGACGCTGCGCGCGTTCTGGGCGTTGCCGCCCGTCTGCACGATCCGCGCGGCCGCGAGCGCCGCGAACCCGAGCGTCATGCCCGACGAGTGCGAGTCGACGATGAACACCGGCACGCGCGACTTGGCCGCGGCCACCTTCGCCGCGTCCGTCGCGGGCGAGAGCGCGTGCGTCACGTGCACCGACACGATCGTCTCCGCCCCCTTGGCCCAGGCGTCCTGGTAGGCCCAGAAGAACGCGTCGGGTCCCGGTGGTTGCGTCGTGATCGGGATCTGCGCCTCCATCGCCTGGAGCAGGCGGTCCGTCGGCACGTGGCCCTCGTCGATCAGCTCCGACCCGATCTTGAGCTGCATCGGGACCGTGATGATGTTGAACCGGTCGGCCAGGCGGGCGGGGAGTGACGCGGTCGAGTCGGTGACGACGGCTACTCGTGAGGGCACGAACGATGAGGTTAACGAAGCGTGATGACAGTAGCCACCAACGATCGAAGGCAATTCGTGTGATCTAGGACTGGGTGGTTGCTTTGCGTGCTCGACGAACGCACGGAGTGACCCCCTCTAAAAGGCACGCGGCTTGACACAATCGGGTGACTGGTCCTTCTTTGGAGTTGATCTAGGGAGGACATGTTTGTGCTGCAAGCACATGTTCTCCCCTGCGGTGGAGCGAGCCGTTTCGTTCATTGTCGACGCTGGTTGGTGCCACCCGGCGTGGGTAAGCTCCGCACAATCTTCGGCCTGTTGAGTGAGTAGGTGACCATGGGTGCAAAAGAGCACGAACTAGTTCCGCTGCACACCGCTTTCGACGTTGTGTACCGAGGTTTTCACCGGCGTCAGGTCATCGAGCACATCGAGAATCTCGAAGAGCAGCTGCGCTTCACCAGCCTCGACAGGGCGGAAGCGCTGGCGCAGGCAGCCGATTTGCGCAAGCTCCTGGAAATGACGCGCCAGGACCTGGAAGAGGCGCGCGCCAGGATCGAACGCCTGGAGACGACCTCGGGTTCGCACGCGGGCGCGACCGAACGGATGCACCGCATGCTCCGCCTCGCGGAGGACGAGAGCGCGGAAATGCACCTCCGGGCCGAACGCGAGTGCGCCGACCTCCGCGCCCGCACCGACGTCGAGATCGCCGCGCTGCACGCCGACGCCGAACGCGAAGCGGCGGCGATGCGTGCCGAGGCCGAGTCCGAGCTCTACGCCTCGCGCCAGGACTGCGCGTCCCGCGCCGCCGCGATGGAACGCAGGGAGGTCGAGATGGAGCGCCGCTGCGCCGACCTCGAAGCCCAGCACCGCCAGCGCGCCGACGAGGTGGAGCGCGAGTGCGGGGAGGCCGTCGAGCAGGCGCAGATCGACGCCGACCGGTTGCTGCGCGAGACCGCCCTGCAGTGCAACTCGCTGGAGGCCGACTCCGACCGCAAGCGCGAGAAGGCCCAGCAGTTCTTCGAGCTCACCACGAGCCGACGCCGCAACGAGGCCGCGCAACACCTGCAGGAGCAGGAAGCGCTGGCCAAGGCACGCGCCGAGTTCGTGGTGAAGGTGGCGTGCCGCGAGGCGAACCGGCGTCTGGCCGAGGTCGCCGAACGGACCGACGAGCTGCGCGAGCTCCACCGCGCCGTTCACACGCAACTGGCCGCGGCGCGAGCGGCGCTGTCGGTGGCCGCGGACCGCGTGGCCCCGGTGCACATCCCGGAGCAGGTGGCCGCGTCGTGAGGCGCTGGATGCCGTTGGTCGCGGGGGCGCTGATGGTGCCCGCCTCGCTGACGGCGTTCGGCTTCTCGATGTACGGCGATGAACTGAAGACGGCGCTGTCACCGGCGGTGCCCGCGGCCGCATCGGGTCCGGTGCCGGTGCCGGATTTCGTGGCACCGCAGCGCATGGAGCCCCCGGCGCCGCGGGTGGTGCCGGCGAGCGTCGCCCAGCAGGCCGTGCGCGAGCTGTTCTCGTCGCACGCGGTCAAGGGCATCACCTTCGCGCCCGGCACCTCGTTGCTGGTGGGGCACGGCGCGGACGTGCAACGAAGCCTGGCCGGTGTGCTGCGCAACGCCGCCGGCTCGGTGACGCTGGTCGCGCACGCGTGGAACGGCGAGACGGCCTCACACCGCTGCGACGTGCTGGCGATGGAGAGGGCAGGCCTGGTGCGGCAGTACCTGGCGGAGCAGGGCGTGGACAGCGTCATCACGACCCGCGTGATCGTGGACCCCGTCTGGGGCCCGCCAACGGAGTTCGGACCTCAGATCGACGTCCTCATCAGCTAGGAGCCTTCGCAATGGCAGGGGCAGTCGGGATCGTCTTCGGGCTGTGCGTGCTGTCCTTCACGTTGGGGGCGGCCCTCATGTACGTGCTGGTGCGGCGGCGCGAGGACGCCGAACCGGCGCCTTCCGCCGCGGATGCGCCGGTGGAGCCCACGTGGGTGGAGAAACCCGCGGTCGTCGAGCCGGTGGAAGACGACTACGACACGCGGCCGATCCACCGCAACCCCGTGGTCGGGTTGCGGCACCTGGAGCCCGCGCTGGCCTCGCTGGCGGAGCCGGTTTCGGCGCCGCTCTCGAAGCCGGTGCCTTCGCCTGGTGCGGGGCCGGTTGTGGAGGCCGGGCCGGGGGTGGGCGCCGGGGCGGAGCGGGTTGCCGCGGTCGGGCTGGAGCCGGTCGCCGGAGTCGAGCCAGTTGAGAAATCCGGGCTGGAGCGTGTCGCTGTGATCGGTCCGGAGCCGGTCGCCGTGGTCGGTCCGGAGCTGATCACCAAGATCGGTGCGGACCCCGTCGCCGCAGACGAGCCGGAGCTGGTTGCCGTGGTCGAGTCAGGGCTGGTCGCGAAGGCCGGGCCGGCGCTGGTCGCCAACGCTGATGCGGACCCTGTCGCCTTGGCCGAGCCGGCGCTGGTCGCCGAGGTCGAGCCGAGGCTGGTGGCGAAGCTCGGTTTGGAACCCGTCGCCGAGGCCGGGCCAGCGCCGGTTGCAGAAGCCGGGCCGGAACCCGTCGTGACCGAGGCCATTGAGCCGCACGCGGTTGAGCCGCACGCCGTCGTGCCCGAGGCCGTCGAGCCGGAACCCGTCGAGCCGGAACCCGTCGAGCAGCCGGAACCCGTCGAGCAGCCAGGAACTGTCGGTGCCGCTGGATACGATCGGGATGGGGACCTCAAGCCCCGCTTGGGGGACCGCGAAGCCCCCGAACCAACCGTAGCGGCCGGCACCGACACTCCCGCGGCGTTGCCGCCGCCCGCCGAGCCCCAGTCGGCCGAGCACACGACGTGGGTCGAGCGCGAGGACTTCCGCCGGCGTTATCTGCGGACGTTCGAAGAGGCGCGCCGCAAGGCGGACACCAACTGAGAGCGATGTCCGGAAGTCGCCGGTTCGTGTCCGAAACTCGCCGGACTTCCCCCGCCGCCGCCTGATATCCCTTGATCATGACTTCCACCGCTGACCGCACGAAGCTCTTCCACGCCCTCCACCGCCCAGGCCCGCTCGTCCTCCCGAACGCGTGGGACGTGGCGTCGGCACTGGTGGTCGCGGCCGCGGGGGCGAAGGCCGTCGCCACCACGAGCGCGGGGGTGGCGTGGAGTCTCGGTGCGCCGGACGGCAACGCGCTGGAGCGC
>JASLAV010000596.1 GCA_030146905.1 Lentzea sp.
CTACCTCTACGAGCGCCGCGCCGAGACCGTGCTGCACGAGATGGCGCACATGTGGTTCGGCGACCTGGTGACCATGCGCTGGTGGGACGACCTGTGGCTGAACGAGTCGTTCGCCACCTGGGCGTCCGTGCTCGCGCAGGCCGAGGCCACCGAGTACCGCCAGGCGTGGACCACGTTCGCGAAGATCGAGAAGTCGTGGGCGTACCGGCAGGACCAGCTGCCCTCGACGCACCCGGTCGCCGCGGACATCTCCGACGTGCAGGCGGTCGAGGTCAACTTCGACGGCATCACCTACGCCAAGGGCGCCTCGGTGCTCAAGCAGCTCGTCGCGTACGTCGGGCTGGAGAACTTCCTGGCGGGCCTGCGGGTCTACTTCGCCAAGCACGCCTGGGGCAACGCCACCCTCGCGGACCTGCTGGGCGCGCTGGAGGAGGCGTCCGGCCGCGACCTGTCGTGGTGGAGCGCGCAGTGGCTGGAGACGACGGGCCTGAACCTGTTGCGCCCCAAGTTCACCGTGGACGCCGACGGCCGCTTCACCGAGTTCGCGGTGCTGCAGGGCGGCGCGCGTCCGGGTGCGGGCGAGCTGCGGACGCACCGCATCGCGATCGGTGTCTACGACGCGGACGAGAGCGGCAAGCTGGTCCGCACGCACCGCCACGAACTGGACGTCACCGGTGACCGCACCGAGGTCCCCGAGCTCATCGGCGTGCACCGCGGCAAGATCGTGCTGGTCAACGACGACGACCTCACCTACTGCACGATGCGCCTCGACCCCGACTCGCTGGCCGCGCTGATCGACCACATCTCCGACATCGCGGAGCCGCTGCCCCGCACGCTGTGCTGGTCGGCCGCGTGGGAGATGACCCGCGAGGCGGAGCTGAAGGCGCGCGACTTCGTGAACCTGGTCCTCGGTGGACTGCACTCCGAGTCCGAGGTCGGCGTGGTGCAACGGCTTCTTCTGCAGGCCCAGACCTCGCTGTCGTCCTACGCCGACGACTCGTGGCGCGCGGAGGGCTGGCGCCGGTTCGTGGCCACGGCACTGGAACTGGCCAGGGCCGCCGATCCGGGCTCCGACCACCAGCTGGCGTTCGTGAACGCGCTGGCGTCCTCCGTGCTCGACGACTCCACTGTGGACGTCCTGCGCGGCTGGTACGACGGGACCGCCGTGCTCGAAGGCCTCGACGTCGACACGGACCTGCGCTGGCGCCTGCTGCACGCGCTCGTCGCGCACGGCAAGGCCGACTTGGCGGAGATCGAGGCCGAGGAGGAGCGCGACCCGACCTCCACCGGTCACCGCCGCGCGCAGCAGGCCCGTGCCCTGCGCCCGACCACCGCCGCCAAGGACGAGGCGTGGGACCGGGCCGTGAACGACGACGACCTGCCCAACGCGGTCAGCGAGGCGATCATCGCGGGCATCTCGCACCCCAGCCAGAAGGAGCTGCTCGAGCCGTACGTCGAGCGCTACTTCGCCGACGTGAAGGGCGTGTGGGACCGCCGCAGCTCCGAGCGCGCGCAGTCCATGGTGGTCGGCATGTTCCCGGCGTGGTCGATCGCGAAGTCCACTGTGGAGGCCGCCGACGCGTGGCTCGCGGACGAGCACCCGCCCGCACTGCGCCGCCTGGTGTCCGAGGGCCGTGCGGGCATCGTGCGCGCACTGGCCGCCCAGGAGTTCGACCGCTCCTGACCGCACTGCCGTTGAAGCCCCGTGACGCGTTCGCGCGTCGCGGGGCTTCCGCGTGCCGACGACAAGTCCGACGACGAGGGAGAAGAATGATCGATGAGCTGGCGGAGCGCTGGCACCGTGGCTGGATCGCCGCCGACGGGCTGACCTCCGAACGCCGCGACGGCCGCCTGGTCGTCCACGTGGACAGGCCGCACCGGCAGTACGAGTGGATCGTCACCGACTCCGACGACGTCGCCGCGGTGGCCGGGACCGTCGCCACGACCGCGGAACCGAACTGGCTGAGCGTGCTGACCAGCGCGCCGCAGGAGGTGACCGCGAAGGTCGAGGCGGCCGGCATGGTCGTGGCACGGCCCGACGAGACGTTCATGCGGCGCACGCTGGCCGACCACCCGCAGGCCGACCCTCCCGCGGGCTACGAGGTCGAGGTGACGCGGAACCCGGTCATCAGCGTGCGGGTGCTGACCTCCGGCGGCGAGCAGGCCGCGAGTGGCCTGATGGCGGTCGTCGGGGAAGACGCGGTGGCCCACCGCATCGAGACCGCCGAGGCACACCGGCGGCGTGGGCTCGGCAGCGTCGTCATGGGCGTGCTGGCCCGCGAGGCGGCGAAGAGCGGCGCCACGACCGGGCTGCTGTTCTCGTCGACCGAGGGCGTGCACCTGTACGGCAGGCTCGGCTGGGAGCGGATCTGCGGCCTCGTGGTGGCGCGCAACGAGGTCAGTCCAGGGTGACGCCGCTGATCGGTGTTCCCGGCGGCAGGTCCTTGACCTGCCGCCAGATCTGGCCGTGGACCGACCAGTACACCTGGAGGTCCACGACCTCCAGGTTGTCGGCGGAGTCCGTGCCGCCCAGGAACAACGGGTGCCGGTAGCCGGCACATTGCCCGTCCCGCAGCGGTTCGGGGTGCTGTGCCCGCCACTCGGCGAGGAGGTCGGTGCGCAGCAGCTCGTCGCGTGCGGCGGCCAGTGCCTCGTCCACCGTCGGGTAGTAGTAGGGCCGCACCTCTGCCGAACCGGGGTCGAAGACGGCCAGCACGCCATCGGTCTCGAGGTACTGGCGGCCCAGCCAGTCGACGGCGGCGAAGGTCACGTCCTCCAGCTCGGGGAACATCTCCCTGACCATGTCCAACGCGGCCGCGGCGGACGCGGCGTCGTGCTTGTGCAGGCTCATCGATGTTCTCCCCGGAAACGCGAGCGCCCCCGGCGGCAACACCGGGGGCGCTCACAGAGCAAGATCAGGAACGCGGTGCGTTGCCCGCCTGGTCGGTCAGCATGCGCAGGCCCGAGATGAGCCCGCCCGCGAGGTCGCCCTCCTTGAAGGACGCCACCATGCTCATCACCGCGAGCTTGGCGCCGCGGTCGGCGAGACGCCGGTGCGACTCCTCGCCCGTCACGACCTCGACGACGCGCTCGCCGGGCGAGACGGCCACGAGGACGTGGTGCGACGGACGCTCGGTGGAGGCGTGCAGCTCCTCCGCGCGCTCACGGGTGGACGAGCCGAGCTCGCCCAGGTACACGCTGAAGTCGAGGCCGGTGGTGCGGCTGGACAGCGTCAGCGCCTCGTCGAGCTGCGCGAGCTGGGCCGGCGTGAACGGCAGCTCCGGGGCGTGCGGCTCGTACATCCTCGCCGCGGACACCCGGCCGCTGTTCGTCACGACGGCACCGAGGGGCAGCGTCGACGGGTCGACGGTCTCGATCGTCTTACCAGTTGCCACGGGCACCTCCCTTGGCGGTCGAACCCGCGGCAGCGGGCTCGGCGGCGCTGTGGTGCTCCGCGCTCAACCCGGCAGGGTTCGCGCTCCACCACACCGGGGCGTAGCCCCACTCCTGGCCGGGCCGGTACCGGGGAATCCGGGTGGCCTTTGGCCTCACCGTCAGCAGCGTGATCACGCCGTAGATCGCCAGCGGGATCAGCGCGAAGACGAGAACGGTCTCCACGATGGTCACGGCGGGTACGGTAGCCGAACTCGGCCGCGCGCGAGCGGCCGGGCCAGCAAGATCACGCCCAGTCCCACGATCGGGCCCGCCGGCACTAGCAGAGCACCGGTCGCCGTGCACTCGGTCAGGCCGCGAACCACCGGCTCGCCAGGGCCGAACACCTCAACGGAGCAGAGGCCCGGAACCGCGCTGATCGCGGCCGCATCCAGGGCTGTGGTTGCGACGGCAACTACCAGTGACCGCGCGCCGGAAGCCCGCACGAGGAACCGCGCGCTCCCGCAGCCGCACGCGAAGATCGCTCAAGAGCGCCCGTCGGCGCGAGCACTCCAGTCACTCCGCGCGCGACCCGTGCGGCACGACGCCAGCGGTTCCCGACGTCCATCGGCAGCGCGACAGGCGACCACGACAAGGTGATGGCGGCAGCGGCGGCGGATACCGCGAGAGGCCGTGGGTACCCGTGGTGGCGAATCACCAGCGGCGCGGCAACGCGCACACCGCCGCTGACGAGCGGCACGGCCCCAGGCGGCGCGGGTGTCCGGAAACCCCGCCATGCACGCCATATGCAGTGTGACGCATGTCATATTTCACCGGATCGGGCACTACAGAGCGTATTGAGACCGGCCAGTGAGGGCAACGAGCGCTCTCGTGCGGCGCAGCGGTTACGCCCGGTCAGACCTCACCCGGACGGCGGCGAACGGGTGCCGGTTTGGGGTCTTGTTCCCGGATCACCCACCTCCTAGCTTTTCACCTATACGGGTCTTGCGCACCCGCCCCGA
>JASLAV010000638.1 GCA_030146905.1 Lentzea sp.
CGTCTTCACCCGCAGCGCCTCGAAGATCGCAGGGTTCGACGCGTTCCACCTGGTCGAGGACCTGCTCACCCAGCCACTCCTGATCGTCGCGGGCAGCGAGGCGAGCACGCTGTGGTACTCCACCGAGCTGTACAGCCGGGCCCGCAGCGACAAGAGGCTGTTCCTCGTCCAGGGCAGCGCGCACATGGACCTGTACGACGTCCCCGAGTACGTGGACAAGGCCATCGCCGAGATCGCCCCGTTCTTCACCGAGCACCTCGCCGGCTGACCCCCTGTCGCAGGGGCAACGGGTAGCCGCACCGCACCGCAGAAGGCCGGATGGTCTCGGCGGTGTCCAAGTCGCCAGCGTCCGATAGATCATTGTCCAGCGGGTCGACGGGACGCATTCTTGATCGTTCGTTCCGGATAGACTACGGTGAGCTGGTGGCAAGGACACGTGAGTTCGACACCGATGCGGCGGTCAGCCGCGCGATGAACCTGTTCTGGTCGCGAGGCTACGAGGCGACCTCGGTGCGGGACCTGACCGGACACCTGGGAATCGGGCAGGGATCCCTGTACGCGGCGTTCGGCGACAAGGACGGCCTGTACCGCGCTGCGCTCGAGCATTACCGCGCCACCCTCGCCGCGGCTGCGCTGCGCGACCTGGAGGAGGGAGCGGACGTTCGATCGGCGATCCGCGCCATGCTGGTCGAGCGGGTTCGCATCGCCGTGGAGGGCGACGGCAGGGGTTGCCTCGTGGTCAACGCGGCCTGCGAGCGGCTGCCTCAGGACGCGGCGACCCGGCGCACCGTGCGGGATGTGCAGGAGGCCAGCCGGAACGCGCTGGCCGACGTCCTGAAGATCGCTGTGGAACGGGGTGAGATCGCGGCGAGGCACGATCCGCACACGCTCGCGGCGTTCCTCGTCACCTTCCTCAACGGGCTGCTGGTCTCCTCGAAGATCACCCCGGATGCCGCCGCGCTCGAATCTCTCGTGGAGGTCGCGCTGGCGACCCTCGACTGATTTTTCACGTCCAAATACTGTAACGTTTGATCCATAAAAGGTGGCAATCATGATGTTCGACCACGTCGGGGCACCCGTGCGCACGGGCCGGGCCGTTGTGAACGGAACGAGCCTGCACTACCGCACCGCCGGCTCCGGCCCGGCGGTGGTGCTGCTGCACGGTGTGCCCAAGACCGGCTACCACTGGCGTCATCTCCTCCCGAAGCTCACGCCCCGGCACACCGTCGTCGTGCCCGATCTCCGCGGCCTCGGCGACTCCTCCCGTCCGTCCGGGGGCTACGACTCCGCGACGATGAGCGATGACATCGCTGAGCTGATGGTTCACCTCGGCCACGACAGCTATGCGGTGGTGGGGGGAGGACTGGGGAGCGGTGATCGGCTACCAGCTCGCCGCCCGCCACCGCGACCACGTCACCGCGCTGGTGTTCGCCGAGGCGCTGTTCCCGGGATTCGGCTTCGAGGAGCACACCGCGCTCACCCCTGAGAACGTCAACGGCGGCATGCACCTGTGGCACCTGGGTTTCTACTTCCAGCCCGACGTGCCCGAGATGCTGATCGCCGGGCACGAACGCGAACTGATCACATACATGATCAAATTTGAGCGCAGCCGCCCGGACAGTGCCGACTCCGACGCGGTCGACGAGTACGTGCGCTGCTACTCCATGCCCGGTGGCATCCGCGCGATGCTCTCGATCTACCGGGCGATGCTCGTGGACGCCGAGCAGAACCGGCAGGCCGCGCGCGAGAAGCTGAACGTTCCCGTGCTGGCTCTCGGCGGGTCCGCGTTCATCGGCGACCGCAACGAGTCCCAGATGCGGCTCATGGCCGATGACGTCGTCGGCCACGTCTTCGACGCCGGGCACGACCTCGCCGAAGAGGTGCCCGAGGAGATGGCCGAGGTTGTCCTGCCGTTCCTGGCAGCGCACCTGTAGGTGTGGGCTCCGGCGGATCGTGCCCTCGGCGGGCCGGTCGGGATGCCCATCGGACAGCCGGCGAAGACCAGCTCCGCACCCCCGGCAATCCGGATCAGCCGGTGCGAGGCCCCGCGGTGTGCAGCACGGCCTCGCGTTCGTCCTCCGGCCAAAGCCCGCAGCGGTGGACGCCTCGTGAGCGGTGCACCTGCTGCTTCACGATCACCTTTGAAGCCGTTGCGACGGGCCGTTTCTGCTCACGCCGCTCCCTGGGACCGCAAGGCGGGTCAGGGTTCGTGCGCTCGTCGACTGCAATGATGGTCTCGGCTTTCATGACCGACACCGCCACGTTGCTGCTGCGGCTGCTCACGTGGCGGCGGCGGTCGCTCACGACGTCGGACTCAGCGCACCTGCTCGGCCTTGAACTGCATCCGCGGCGTCGCGTAGAACTCCTGGGCCTGCACCAGCCGCAGCTCGCGCTCGCCGGAGCGGTAGGTCAGGTCGATCAGGTCGAAGACGCTCGACGCGGTGCGCTCCAGCGCCAGCGCCGCGTCCTTCGTTTGCACGTAGTGGGCGGTGAACAGCGCGGCCGTGACGTCGCCGGACCCGTTCGCCTTGAACGGCAGGTGCGGGGTGCTCACCAGCCACGACCCGGCGGTGTCCACGACGAGCATCTCGATCGTGCCCTCCTCCCGGTCGGGCCGCTCGACGCTCGTGACCAGCACGGTCGACGGGCCCATCGCGCGGGCGAGGTCGGCCGACGCCAGCGTCTCCTCGACGCTCGCCGGCTCGGTGCCGGTGAGGAAGCCCAGCTCGAACTGGTTCGGGGTGATGATGTCGGCCACCGGC
>JASLAV010000686.1 GCA_030146905.1 Lentzea sp.
TACGAGGCCATCATCGAGAACGCCGAGTGCACCATCAACAAGGGCGTGACGCGCGAGGCCCGTGCCATCGTGACGCTGACGCCCGCCGACTTCCTGAAGCTCGCGACCGGCAACGCCTCCGCGCCCGTGCTGTTCATGACGGGCAAGCTGAAGGTGAAGGGCGACCTGGGGTTCGCGGCCGGGTTCATGAGCCTGTTCAACATCCCGAAGGCCTGACCGAATTCTCTTGGGAGTGACTCAGTGGGTGGCTTCTCGCTCGAGCTGAACGAAGACCAGACCGACCTGCGCGACTGGGTGCACGGCTTCGCTCGCGACGTGATCAGGCCGGCGGCCTCGGAGTGGGACGAGCGCGAGGAGACGCCGTGGCCGGTGATCCAGGAGGCGGCGAAGATCGGCCTCTACGGCTTCGAGTCCCTCGCGACCTGGTTCGCGGACCCGATCGGGCTGTCGCTGCCCATCGCCACCGAGGAGCTGTTCTGGGGTGACGCCGGAATCGCGCTGGCCCTGATGGGCACCGGCCTCGCCGTGGCGGGCATCTTCGCGTCCGGCGAGCCCGAGCAGCTGGCCGAGTGGGTGCCGGAGTGCTTCGGCGACGAGTCCGACCCGAAGCTGGCCGCGTTCTGCGCCTCAGAGCCGCAGGCGGGTTCCGACGTGGCCGGCTACCGCACACGGGCCCGCTACGACGAGGCCACCGACGAGTGGGTGATCAACGGCCAGAAGGCGTGGGCCACCAACGGCGGCATCGCGAACGTGCACGTCGTGACCGCCGTGATCGACCCCGAACTGGGTTCGCGCGGCCAGGCGGGCTTCATCATCCCGCCGGGCACGCCGGGCCTGTCGTCACCCGGCAAGATCAAGAAGCACGGCATGCGCGCCTCGCACACCGCGGACGTGTTCCTCGACGACGTGCGCGTACCGGGCCGTTGCGTACTCGGCGGCCGCGAACGCGTGGAAGCGCGCCTGGCCCGTGCGCGCGAGGGACAACGTGCGGGCGGACAGGCCGCCATGGCAACGTTCGAGACCACCCGCCCGACCGTCGGCGCCATGGCCGTCGGCGTCGCACGAGCCGCCTACGAGTACGCGCTCGACTACGCGAAGGACCGCGAGGCGTTCGGCCGGAAGATCATCGAGAACCAGTCGATCGCGTTCGACCTCGCGAACATGCGGATGGAGATCGACGCGGCCCGGCTCCTGGTGTGGCGCGCGGCGTGGATGGGGCGCAACAACGTGCCGTTCACCGCCGGCGAGGGCTCGATGTCGAAGCTCAAGGCGTCCGAGGTGTCGGTGTGGGCCACGGAGCGGGCGATCCACATCCTCGGTGGGGCCGGGTACACGCGGGAGCACCCGGTGGAGCGGATGCACCGGGACTCGAAGATCTTCACCATCTTCGAAGGGACTTCGGAAATCCAGCGGCTGGTCGTGTCGCGCGCGATTTCCGGCATGCAGATCAGGTGACGCAAGACTGAGGTGGCCCGCCGTTCCCCGAACCGGCGGGCCATTCGCGCAGCATCGAAGTTCGCCGTTGCGGTCCGTGAACGGCCTGATGGTCCTACTGTCGTGGAGCATGAGACCGTCGCGGCTGGAGTGGGCCTCGCTTCTTGTGATCTTGGTCGACGCCCTCGTCATCGTGTCCGGGTTCGTGACCGGCAGCCCGTTGCTGCCGCGGGCGGCGAACGTCGTGCTGGTGATGGTCTCCATCGCCCTCATGCTGATGACGCGGGTGATGGCCAAAGGCGGGTACGGCTTCAACGGGTTGGTCCGGCCGGTGTGGGTGGGCGCGGTGGCGCTGGTCTCGTTCTTCGGCGGGGCTCTCCTCTTCGCGATACCGCTGCTGCTGGCCGAGGAGCAGCAGCACAACCCGGTCACGAACCAGCGCGGATGGGTGGGCCTCGCTCTTTCGTTCGCGGGATGCGCACTCGTCTACGCCGCGATTCGTCGGCCTGACGACGAGCGCTAGAGCGGCAGGCTCAGGACCGCGCCCACGCGCTTGAGCTCGCGGCGGTGCACAGCCAGCAGGACGGTGTCCTGGGCGCGGCGGAAGTGCAGCACCACGAAGTTCGGCTGTGGTGGGTCCTGGTCGACGATCTGCTCCACGCGGCCCTCGTCGTCGCTGAAGACGATGCGCTCGTCCCAGATGATCCTGGTGGGGCCGAAGAACAGCTCGCCCTCGTGCCACTCGCCGTCCAGGAACACGTCGCCGTCGCCGCGCGAGTGGTCTTCGCCGCTGGGACCGAAGGCCTCCGCGAGAACTCCCCCGAGAATTTCGAACAGTGCGGACATCACGATCCCCCTTCGTTGCCACAGGAACGAGCTGGGCGCCCAGCTGGTTCCCGCGGAGCTGTTTAACCGAAGGGCTGACCCGCCTCGCGCAGCCAGGTGCGCTCGGCCGAGGTGTCCGGCATCGTGGGCCAGCCGTTGACCTTCGCGATCAGCACCCAGTAGCGCTCGGCGCGCGGGTCGGCGAAGTCGGCGTAGGAGCGCAGCTTCTCGACGAGGCCTTCGTCGTTCGGCACGCCCAGCGCCTGTGCCCACTTGGCGTTCACGCGGTCCACGACCTCGCGGGCCTCCGGTGACTCCGGCGCGATGCCGGCGTCGAGGGCCTCGCGGGCCTGGGCGATCGCGTAGTTGAACGCCTCCATGTTGTCGTTCGACCGCGGGGCCATGTCCTCGCCGTTGCGGCGGAACTCCTCGTGCTGCTGGGACATCCGCTTGATCGACGCGCGGAAGTCCGGGTCCCGCACGAGCTTCGCGAGCTCGACCCACGCCTCCAGCTGCTCGGTCGTCGGGTCGTCCGGCAGCTCGATCCGCACCGAACGCATGTGCTGCTCGAACTGCGGGTCCAGCTCGTAGGGCCCGAACACATCCTCGAAGAAGTCGTCGAGGATGCGCTGGCGCTCCTCGTCCGACATGCGTGCCAACTCGTTCATCAGCTCCATCTCCCCTCCTTTGGCGACGGCGCGCAGCACGGCTCGTCTGAGCCGCAACGTCTTCATCTGCGCGTCGATCGCATCTGCGTGTGCACGCGCCACGTCGGTCACCGACACCTCCTTCGCGAGAACGCGGCCGGCGGTCGGCAGGTCCACGCCCAGGTCCCTGAGCGTGCGGACCAGCTTCAGCCTCGCCAGTGCGTCGGCGTCGTAGGTGCGGTAGCCGCCGGAGGTCCTGTCCGTGGGCGGGATGAGGCCCGAGTCGGAGTAGAACCTGATGGTGCGGACGGTGAGTCCGGTCATCCTGGCGAGCTCGCCGATCTGGTAGCGCGTCACGGGGACAACTGTGCAGTCTCCAGTAGCTGGAGAGTCAACTCGAAAGCCCATCGGATGACCGGGCCGCTCTCGTGCGAGTTGATCCGAACGGCCTGGTGACGCATTCCCCTGGATGGTCGAAATGTAGCTCGCATCGGTTTTCACCTGGGGGGCAACCATCGATTCACGGCCTTCTTCGGAAGGCCTGTTCTGTGTGCGCCGACCTCTTTTGATTCTGAGGGAATCAAATGCGTTCTTTTTCGCATGCCTTGAAGATCGCCGTCGGCGGTGTCGGGCTCGTCGCCGCAATGCTCGGCGCCGTGACCTTGCCGGAGAGCGCCGAGGCGCCGGTCAACACCGTGGAGGCAGCCGTTCAGGAGGCCGGGGCCAGCGTCGGCGTCACCGTGGACACCTTCCTGACGTGGGCGCTCCCGTGGTCTGCTTCAGCGGCCACGTCCAGGACCAGGACCGGCGTACGCCGGTGTGCCTGTTCGACGGCTCCATCGCGGAGGTCGGCACGACCGGTGAGAACAGGCGGATCGAGGCGATCCGGTTCGGCAACAGCGCCAATGGTTCGTGCGCGGAGGGCCACGTGCAGGACCGCGGCTGGATGGGTTACACGTGCACCTCGGCCG
>JASLAV010000688.1 GCA_030146905.1 Lentzea sp.
CGACCAGAGCCGGCGAGACCCCGGCATCCGCGGCCACCGCGCGGACCGACGTGCCGGCGATGCCGTCGGTGCCGAACCGGCCGAGCGCCGCGTCGCGGATCCGAGCCCGCGCCGTCAGATCAGAGGCTGAACGCATGTTCAGAGTATTGAACATGCGTTCAGTGCTTGTCGAGACCTGCCGGTTTGCTTCGAGCGGATCTTTGCGGCATCTTTGCGCGCGGTGCGCCGGGAAGTCTGGTCGGCAACGCCCATCGCGAAAACCGCGGTGGGCTCGGCTGACGTGGACGGGGTTCGTCGATGGCGCTGGTGCTCGCATTCGGGCTGGTCCTGCTGATCAGCGTCTCGCTGTCCGGTCTCGCCGCTCGCACGATTCTGTCGACCGCGCTGATGTTCCTGGTCGCCGGAGCCCTGATCGGGCAGGGCGGTCTCGGGCTCGTCGACATCCCGTCCAACAGCGGGTTCGTCACCGTTCTGGCTGATCTCGCACTGTTCACCGTCCTGTTCACCGACGGTCAGCGCGCGGGCCTGCCCGACCTGAAACAGGGGTGGCGGCTCTCGGGCAGGGCATTGGGCCTGGCCATGCCGCTGACCATGGTCGGCATCGCCGTGCCGACGCACTTCCTCACCGGCCTGGACTGGACGACGTCGTTCCTGATCGGCGCCGTCCTCTCGCCGACCGACCCGGTGTTCGCCTCCGCCATCGTCGGCCGCACCGACGTGCCGATGCGGCTGCGGCGCCTGCTCAACGTCGAGTCCGGGCTCAACGACGGTCTCGCGCTGCCCTTCGTGCTGATCTTCCTCGCCACCGCGGCGAACCGGGACACCGACTTCCTCACCATCGGCGTCGAACTGGCCGCCGGACTCGCGCTGGGCGTCGTGATCCCCGCGGTCGTGGTGCTGGCGTGGCGGCTGCGGATCTTCACCGCCGAACCCCGCCTGCAGGCGCTCGGCCCGTTGGCGATCGCGGTCATGCTGTACGCGACCTGCCACCTCACCCACGCCAACCCCTACCTCGCCGCGTTCGCCGCGGGATCGACCATCGCGACGCTGGACCGCGTCGCGGCAGAGCACTTCGAACACTTCGGTGACCTGCTCTCCGAGATCACCAAGTTCGCCGCGCTGCTCGTCTTCGGCGCGTTGATCACACCTGAACGCATCTCGCACCTGAGCGTGGGGGACTGGGCGGTCGCGGTCATCGCGATCCTGCTCGTGCGGCCCGCGGCGATGATGCTGTCGCTGCTGCGCACACCACTGCCCGCTCGCGAACGCTCGGTCGCCGCGTGGTTCGGCCCCAAGGGTTTCGCGTCCGTGGTCTACGGGCTCCTCGTGCTGCAAGCGGGGATACCCGCGGGCGAGCACGTGTTCGACCTGGTCGCGATCACCATCGCGTTGTCGATCGTCCTGCACTCCTCGACCGATGTGCCCGTCGCCAAGGCGTTGAGCGTCGAGCCACCGGACGGGCTACCCACAGGGCAACCCGAGCGGCCTGTACGAGAGCAGCCGTGATGGGGTCGCTGAACCTGACGCTGATCTGGGCAGCGCTGGTGATGCTCTCCTTCGCGGCGATCCCGCGCCGCTACTGGTACGTGCGGCTGCCCGCGGTCCTCGGATGGGTGCTGGTGTGGTTCGACGGCGAGTTCACCGCTCAGTGGACCGACTTGCTCGGACTGGCCGTGACCGGCGCCAGCATGCTGTCGCTGTGGGCATTGAAGCGACCTGACGGCACTGAACCACGGGACCCCAGTGAGCCTTGACGAAGCCGCGGAAGCAGTGCTGCGCGAAAGGTGGTCACGCAGCCAGCGGTACATCACCATGTTCTCCGTGGTCCTACCGGGCCTGCAGCTGCTGCTGTGCACAACGATCATCGTGCTCGCCGACGGTGAAGTCACCTGGCCGACAGCACTTCCGCTCATCCCAGTCGCGATCACAGTGGTGGCAGTGCGCCAGTGGCTTCGGCGCCAAGCCCCTGTCGATCCTTCAACGTGGATTCCCGCTGCGTTTCTCACCGCGGGCGTTCAGCTGTTGTCCAGCGCTGTACCCGCCTATGGCATCGCTGTGAGCGTCGCCGCCGAACCCCAGACCACACCGACCATTCTGTTCTTCCTCTGTCTCGTGGTCGAGATCGCAACCTGCGTGTCCGCCATCCGAGCACGGAAGATCCTTCTCAGCCCGCTGGTCGCGGAGCTGGGATCGGCCGACCTCCGCCTGACGTTGCCGCTGCGGGCTGAGGACAACGGGCCTGTTCTCGTCTCGGCTGAGATCGTCGTCGAACGCGATCGTGTCGAGTGGACGGTGCGCTTGCGCGGGGGAGGCAACGGTGCACGGATGGACCTGTCTGTCCCGTTCCGAGAGCTCCTGCAGGTCATGCCGGTGGCGTTGCCGAGCGTCCCCGAGCTCAGGCCCTGGATCACCCTGCGGCACGGCACCACGCTGTACGCAGAGGCCGGCCCCGCGATCCTGCTGACGAGCATCGACGGCCAATGGCTCCTACCCGTGCACGACGCGGAGCTCGTCTGCGAGCTGATCAATCGCCGCAGGGTTCTGTGGTTGCAGGGGACCCTCTAGAGGGTTCTGCTCGGCCAGTGCGTCGTCAGGCGTCCGGTTGCTCTCCCACCAGAGGCAGGAGTGCTTCCTCCACGATGGGTGCCATCGTGCCCATGTAGGTACCGCTCACATGGTTGTCATCGAGGTAGACGCGAACATTGCCGATCTCGGGCGGGCACAGCTCGGCTGTGCAGAAGTAGTCGCTGAAGTCCAGAAAGGACACGTTGCCCGGTAGGTCTCCGATGAGCGCGTACGGTGCCTCGGGTGCGAGCAGGTCCGC
>JASLAV010000805.1 GCA_030146905.1 Lentzea sp.
CTGGAGCGAGTCGTCGGACTCGTAGATGTCGCGCGCCCGCGAGTCGTCGTCCTGCTCGCGCTTGGCCGCACGCTCCGCCGCGACCTCCACGGGCACGCGCAGCAGCAGGTGCAGATCGGGGACGGGCAGGCCGAACCGGTCGATCTCCAGCGCGCGCACCCACTCGACGAACTCACCCGTCTCGTCCTGGTGCAGCCGCGCGGCGTTGTAGGCGGCGTTGGACGCCACGTAGCGGTCCAGCAGCACGACGTCGTGCTCCGCGAGGTCCTTGCGGATCTCGTCGGCCGCGCCGCGCCGGTCGAGCGCGTAGAGCACGGCCATCCCGTACACGGAGTCGCTGAGGTCGCCGACCCTGCCGTAGAGGGCGTCGCGGACCAGGTCAGCGTGCACGCTGACGCCGTAGCGGGGGAACGCGTGGCTGGCCACGGTCCTGCCGGCGGCGTTGAGCGCCTCGGTCAACCCGGTGGCGAGCGTGCGCTTGCCGGCCCCGTCCAGACCTTCGATCACTACGAGCTTTCCCACGGGCGCACAGTAGACGGAACCGGTTCCAGCCACTCACACGGCCGCAGTGGATCCCCCACACGGGCGAAATCCGATCTTTCGATCACCAGAACGAGTGACTACGGTGAAGCCACACGGCGCGTGTGAAGGGTAGGTGCCGCGGTGGCCGCGGATTCCGGGCACGCCGAATCGGTCGACGAACCGATCGGTGACCCGACCGGGGGTCTGCCGACCCCTCTCGCCGAGACGCTGCGCTACGGGCCTTTCCACCGCGCACTGCGCGAGGCGATCGCCCATCGTGGCCTCTCGCTCGCACGGCTGCGCGCTCATCTCGAACAGCTCGGTGTCCAAGTTGGTCAGTCGACGCTGTCGTACTGGCAACGAGGCCTGCGCCACCCCGAGGTACCGCGCGCCATCACCACCGTGCGCGCGCTGGAGTCCGTGCTCCGGCTGCCGCCATCGTCCTTGTTGGACCTCATCGGCCCGCGCCACGCGAACTCCTACGCACCACGTCCCGTCGCGACCTGGCCGGACCCGGCGCCGCTGCTCGCGACGTTCGACTCCGTACCGGAGGCGGCGCGGGGCAACGCCGACCTCGAAGTGCTGTCCGTGCACGACACCGTGCAGATCGGCATGCACCGCGAACAGCGCTCCATCACCACACGGCTGGTCGTGCGCGCGTTGCGGCAGGGTCCGGACCGATACCTGGCCCTGCACCGCGGCGACGAGGGTTCATTGATCGAGAACGCTCTGGTCAGGGCCGGCGAAGGGTGCCGGCAGGGACGGCTGCGCAGGGAAAGCGCTTCCCGCAACCTCGCCGTGGAGATGCTGTTCGACAGGAGGCTCTCGGCCGGCGAGGAGCACGTCTTCAGCTTCACGATCTCCGACGACACCGGCAGCGCGAGCAGAGGAGCCCACCGGACGTTCCGCGACGTGTGCGGCTCGTACCTCGTGCAGCTCTCGTTCCACCGACGCGCGATGCCCGCGCGCTGCATGAAGCAGTTCCGCGCCTCGGCCGACGCCACGCCTGTCGACGTCGAGGAGCTGGTGTGCGGGCTCGGCGGCGTCGTCAGCGCGTACTTCGGCGACGTGGGGCCCGGGATCGCGGGCATCGCCGTCGAGTGGAGCTAGGTTCAAGCTTGGTGCGAGGAGAGCGAGAGGGCTAAAGACCGGCGGTCCGAGGACCAGACCGGTTCCGGAGTTTAGAAGGAAGCCCTCTCATGGCCTCGCACCCACCACGGTAGCAGCGACACCCGTCAGTCCGACAGCAGTTTCCCGAGTTCCGCCACCGTCGTGACGGTCCCCGTCATGTCCTGCGCCAGCCCGATCCGGATCGCCGGAGCGTCCTTTGTGGATCCCTTGCGCCCGAACAGGTCCCTGAGCCTCGCCACCGTGAAGTACTCGCGCCGCAACGCCGCCGCGGCGATCAGCTTGACGACGTCGCGGTTCTCCTCGACCCGGTTGCCCCACGCCGCGCCGCGCAGGTAGAGGTGCAGCCAGGTACCGGACCAGGTGTCACCGTCCCGTTCGAACATCACCGGCAACGCGACCTTCCCCTTGCCGCGCATGGAAGAACGCGCCCGCACCGTGCTCGGCTCGAACGGCTTGCCCATCTGGCCGAGGTCGCGGCTCATGAACCCGAACATCGACTCGGCGACGTCGTCGAACCCCTCGCCGGAGTAGATGTTGACCTGCGGCACCACATACCTGGCCGTCACCGCCTTGCCGCGCAGGTCGACGAACTCCGTCGCGCCGTTGGGGGCGTGGGTGACGTCACCTGAGTAGAAGGCGCCACCGAGCTTGAACCGCGTCCACGAGATATGGCCCTCGTACTCGAACTTCTCGTTGAGCAGCAGCGCGGACAGGTCGTAGTCGGTCCGCTTGGCGCGCTGCCGCCAGTGCACGAAGAACCGCAGCACGTCGCCGTCGACCTTCAGCCTCGACCCGCGCGGCAGCACGCCGAAGCCCTCCTCCGTGCCGGAGACGGGCACCACGACGTCGAGCACCTCGTCGTCGACGACGAGCTCCGAGTACTCCGGCAACCTGCGGACCAACTCGTCCTCGACGACCTCCGTGATCGCCGCGACGGCACCGGGGTCGAGCGGCTCGCGGTCGTCGTCCGCGATCCACACCCTGCGGCTCCGGCTCGCGAAGACGCGGGCGGTGTCCGTCGCCGTGCGGTTCGCCAGGTGCTCCAGCACCGAGACGAGGACACGGCTGGACACCTCCGGCACCGCTGCGGCAACGTGGTCGGCGAGGTTCGCGGCACCGTTGCGGAGCAGCCGGTCCACCTGCCGCAGCAACATGCCCGGCGCCTGGGAGAGGATCTTCACGGCCCGTTCGGCGTCGCCGTCCGCGAACGCCACCTCGACCTGCCCGGCGAACGACCGCGCGGTCTTCTCCCCGCGCGCCACCGCGAACACGTCCCGCGCGTTCTCGAACGGGTGCTCGTGCGGGTGCAGCCGCTCACCGAGCCGCTTCCACGCCTCCCGGTTCTGGCCGACGTCGCCGAACTTGCTCTCGGCGACCTCGTCCAGCGCCTTCAGCAACGCCCGGCGCTCAGGCCGGCGGAACGAGCGGAACCGCGTCGGTTCGTTCAGCGTGACGTCTCCCCCGGACGCCTCCGCCGCGAGACGCAGCACGTCGGTGACGGTGTCGATGTCCTCCAACGGCCGCTGCGCGACGAGCCGCGCGGCGTTGAGGATCGCGCGGTTCTCCCTGATCGGAACCTCGACCTCGACGTCCAGGCAGAGCACGGCCAGCTCACCGAGCAACGCCCTGTCGCTCTCCGCCAACGGGATCGGGCTCGACGCGAGCTCTTCGAAAAGCCGCTGCACTTCTTCTTCGAGCGTGCCGCCGAGGTGCACGACGGTGATGCGGTCCTTGAGTGACGGGATCAGGTCGTCGTGAGCGCGCAGCATCTCCTCGTAGGAGTGCTGGACGCGGCCGTACTTCGGCAGGTCGAGGAGGTTGCGGGTGGGCTTCACCCCCTGCTCGACCGCGTCGCGCAGGCACTCGCGCCAGAACGCGAGGGTGTCCGGCACGTTGTGCGGGAACTCCTTGAAGTACGGGTTGTGCTGCGCCCGCGCACCGATCAGGTCCTTGACCGCCCTGATCACCTCCGCGGTGAACTCCTCGGCCCCGCCGAGGCCGCCGACGTGTTCGAGCAGGTCGCGCGAGGCCTTGAAGCCGGAACTGATCAGCGCGGCGTCCAGCTGGCGCGCTGTGGCGGCGCCGTCGCCCGGCGCACCGTCCGATGTGGGCACGCGCAGGGTCTTCTTGATGATGGTCGTCCGCACGTGGCCAGTAAAACCCGGACGCCGACCGCGATTCCACCCATTTGGGCACGATGTTGTTGCATCTCCAACACCTAACGTCGATGTGCATGAACGGCGATCCGTCCACTCCCTACAGCCGTGACCTGGGCGACGAGTTGCGCCAGGTCCGGGAGCGCTGCACGACCTTCCGGGGGCGGAAGATCGCCCGGATGCTCGGGTGGGACCCCGGCAAGGTCTCGAACATCGAGAACGGCAAGGTGCGCGCCACCGAGATCGACCTCGTCCAGTACCTGGGGAGGTGCGGGCGCAGCCAGGCGTTCATCGAGGACTTCCTGAACAGGTACCGGTCGGCGTTCGACCACTACTTCGTGCAGGTGCCCACCAACCTGCGCACGATGACGATGGCCGACGCGACTGCCCAGAAGATCACCACTTACAACATCACGACCATTCCCGGCCTGGTGCAGACCGAGGAGTACGCGCGGGCGGTGTTCGAGGCTCGCGGAGTGCTCACCCCGGACCTGGTCGACGCAGCTGTCCGCTTCCGCATGGATCGTCAGTCGATCTTGCGGCGACCCGACCGTCCGGCATGCACCATGTACATCCACGAGAACGCACTCCGGGTGAAGGTGGGCAGCGACGAGGTCATGAAGGACCAGTTCATGAGGCTGCTCTTCCGCACGCATGCTGTCCGGATCGTGCCTGCCGCCTGTGGTCCGGGCGGTGTCTTCATGGCCAACTACGTGCTGTGGCAGTACGAGAAGCGCAGCGGTGTGGCTTTCACCGAATCTGACATTGCCAAGGTCTTCGTCCAGGACCTGGCTGGCGTCAAGCACTGCAAGTCGATCTTCGCGCGGCTGGATGCTCTGGCTCTCGATGAGGAACAATCGCGAATGATGGTGGCGGACTTCGCCAGCCGATCGCGGGAGGACCTCAGTGGCCGGAGACTGTACTTGGCGTAAGAGCAGCTACAGCGAAGGCGACTCCGTCGACAGCGACTGCGTCGAGGTGGCGTTCGCCCAGGTCGTGCGCGTTCGCGACTCCAAGAACACCGCAGGTCCCGAGCTGAGCTTCAGCGCCGAGGCCTGGGAGGCGTTCGTGAGCGGTCGCTAGACGGTTTCCGGCGCTGACGGTGTGACGCCCCGCGGATCGGTCAATGTGCGCATCGCCTCGACCAGTGTTGTGTACACCGGGTTGGATTCCGCGTTTTCCCAGTCCCCGTCGCCCTCATCCCAGTTCTCAGCGGGCTGGCCGGGCTTGGCTGGCGCGAACAGCCACCACAAGTTGTGCCACGGGTCTCGGAACCGCGCGATGTCGTAGCCGCCGTAGAAGGGGGACACGTCCGTGATGACGGTCGCTCCCCGCTCGCTTGCTCGGGTGAGCACGGCAACGGGGTCGGAAACGTACACCTGTGTGAATGCAGGGGTGAACGACCAGTCCGCCTTCCTGTCCGCGACCATCAGGAGAGAGTTCCCGATCTTGACCTCTGTGTGGATCAGGGAACCGTCGCCTGCGGCATAGTCGGGGGTTCGCGCCTCCGGGTCTTCGACGGCGTCGAAGACGTGCTGGAGGAACTCGATGAGATCTGCCGCGTGGTCCGTGATCACGAAGCCGTTGACGGTGTTCCGCCCTTCAGGCTCTGGTGCCTGCGTGTCGTTCATGTAGGCACAGTAGGACGCATTGCGGTCAGTCGATGTCCGCAATCACGAATCCGATACCACCTGGGCCACGGCCAGTGCAGTGCGGCTAGGAGATGTTCAGTTCTTTGCTCGCACATTGATCTTCAACGTCCTCCTCCCATGTCGGTAGCCCGGCCTCGCTTCACGTGATCTTCACGGGATCAACCGTCTAGCGGACCAGGAACGTCAGCCCTTCCGGGCTGCTCAACCGCACGACACGACGACCGGCCTCCCCACTCCGGGTGACCGATGCGTGGTCACCCGCACGAGCGATGACACCGTCCAGATCATCAACCTCGACCACCAGTTCCCACTGAGGAGCGGACCCGTCCGCAGCCACGAAGTCCGCGCACCGCAACGGCGTGCCGGTCGTCTCGCCGTAGAAGCGACGGGCCTCGTCGGGCCGATCGCAGGCCAGCACCATCCGGCGAGGAGCGCCCGCCAGGCCGCCGGGGAACTCCCACCCGGCGAAGCGGCGTGGCTGCCACAGCGAGAAGACCGCGCCGAACGGGTCGACGAGCGTCGCCAGAAATCCCTGGTCACCCGCCTCGAAGGGCGGCACGACGAGGCGGGCGCCGTTCGCCACCGCCGCTTCCGCACGGCGGCCGACGTCGTCGACCGCCAGGTAGTAGGCGATGTGGGCGGGTGTTCCCGGCGGGTAGAGCGGGTTCGCCAGGTCGCTCACACCGCCGATCCGGTGGCCGTCGACGGTGATCTTGGTGGCTTTGCGCCAGTCGTCCTCGTCCAGCGCGAAGCGCCAGCCCAGGGTGTGCGAGAAGAAGGCCGCGGTGCCTGCCATGTCGCGGGTCTTGAGGTCCATCCAGCAGAACTCGCCCGGTGCGCCCAGACGAGTCATGAGCCGGCGCCCAGTTGGTAGGGCACCGGCAGGTCCAGCGCCGCGAGGAACCGCGCCGTCTTGACCTCCACGAACACCTCGCCGCCATCGATCTCGTCGACGTCCTCCAACTCGAACGCCTCCGGGTCCTCGTCCTCCGCCAGGTAGGCGAGGAGCTCGGCCTGCTTGGCGACGACGTCACCGGAACCGGACCGGGTCAGCGCCCACCACGCGGCGAGCCCGGAGGCCTCGCGCAGGACGTCGGTCGGGTCGGAGGCGTTCGGGTTCTCGAAGTACGTGCGCGGCGTCAGCCCGAGGTACGCGACGCCGCTGCCGGGGCCGGCCGGGGTGTAGACGACCGAGGTGATGTCGCTGTCGTGGATGTCGATCCACAGCGACGGTTCGGACAACGGCGGCAGCTCACCCTCGGACAGGGTCTTCCACTGGCCGTTCTCGTAGGCATAGGTGCCGAAGAATCCCACGCCGGACATGAAACAGGGGCCCCTCGCGGTGTGCGCGAGAGGCCCCTGGAAGAGCGGTGGGTCAGTAGCGGTAGTGCTCGGACTTGAACGGGCCTTCGACGTCGACGTCGATGTACTCGGCCTGGTCCTTGGTCAGCTTGGTGAGCTTGCCGCCGAGTGCTTCCAGGTGGATGCGGGCGACCTTCTCGTCGAGGACCTTGGGCAGGCGGTAGACCTCGTTGTCGTACTCCTCGTGCTTGGTGAACAGCTCGATCTGCGCGATCACCTGGTTGGAGAACGAGTTCGACATCACGAACGACGGGTGCCCGGTCGCGTTGCCCAGGTTCAGCAGACGCCCCTCGGACAGCACGATGATCGAGCGGCCGGTGGGGAACACCCACTCGTCGACCTGCGGCTTGATGTTGTTGCGCCGGATACCGGGGTAACGGGCCAGACCGGCCATGTCGATCTCGTTGTCGAAGTGGCCGATGTTGCCCACGATCGCCTGGTGCTTCATCTGCGCCATGTGCTCGACCATCACGACGTCCTTGTTGCCCGTCGTGGTGATGATGATGTCGGCCTTGTCGAGGACGTCCTCGAGGCGCTGGACCTCGTAGCCGTCCATCGCCGCCTGCAGCGCGCAGATCGGGTCGATCTCGGTCACGATCACCCGGCCGCCCTGACCGCGCAGCGACTCCGCCGCGCCCTTGCCGACGTCGCCGTAACCGGCCACGACGCAGACCTTGCCGCCGATCAGGACATCGGTGCCGCGGTTGATGCCGTCGATGAGCGAGTGGCGGATGCCGTAGCGGTTGTCGAACTTCGACTTCGTCACCGCGTCGTTGACGTTGATCGCCGGGAACAGCAGCTCACCGGCGGCGGCCAGCTGGTACAGGCGCATCACGCCCGTCGTGGTCTCCTCGGTCACACCGCGGATGCCCTCGGCGATGTTCGTCCACTTCTTGCCGTCGCGCTCCAGCGACGCGCGCAGCGTGTCCAGGACGATCCGGTACTCCTCCGGGTCGTCGTCCTGCGCCGCGGGCACCACCCCGGCCGCCTCGTACTGCACACCCTTGTGCACCAGCAGAGTGGCGTCGCCGCCGTCGTCCAGGATCATGTTCGGGCCCTTGCCATCAGGCCAGGTCAGCATCTGCTCGGCGGTCCACCAGTACTCCGGCAGCGTCTCGCCCTTCCAGGCGAAGCAGGAGATGCCCTTGGGCTCCTCCTCCGTACCGTGCCGGCCCACGACCACCGCGGCGGCGGCGTGGTCCTGGGTGGAGAAGATGTTGCACGAGGCCCAGCGCACCTCCGCGCCCAGGTCGACCAGGGTCTCGATGAGCACAGCGGTCTGGATCGTCATGTGCAGCGACCCGGAGATGCGCGCGCCCTTGAGCGGGAACACCCCGGAGTACTCGCGGCGGAAAGCCATCAGGCCGGGCATCTCGTGCTCGGCCAG
>JASLAV010000756.1 GCA_030146905.1 Lentzea sp.
TCGGAGAACGTGCTGCTGACCCAGGCGTGCGGCGGGGGAGTGGCGGCGTTCGACGTCGTGGCGGGCAAGTTCGCCACGCACCCCGCCTACCGGACGGCGTTGATCATCGGCGCCAACCGGGTGTGCGAGCCCTACTGGAACCGCATGGAGATCAACACCAGCATCTTCTCCGACGGTGCCGCCGCGGCCGTGGTGCGGCGCGACCACCCGCGCAACCGGTGGCTCAACACCGAGATCATCAGCGACGGCCGGTACGCCGACTTCATGATGATGGACGTCGGTGCCGCCGCACGCCCGTTCAGCGGGCAGGAGACCGTCGGGGTGAAGAGCCCGCAGAAGCGGCTCGAGGAGTTCTTCGCCGGCGACATCCGCAAGATGTTCGAGTTCGTCTCGACGATCCGCACGAACAACCACGAGGTGGTGCGCCGGGCGTGTGCGCGCGCCGGCATCGCGCCGGGCGACCTGCGCAAGCTCCTGCACCTGCACGACAGCGTTCCCGCGATGACGTTGCTGGCCAAGGACCTCGGCATGGGTCCCGAGTGGACGAACAGCGAGGTGGCCAGGGAGTACGGCCACGTCGGCTGCGCCGACCAGCTGATGTCGCTGGAGCACTACCTCACCGCAGAAGAGCTCACCGACGGCGACGTCGTCGCACTGACCAGCACGGCCAGCGGCATGCACTGGCTCTGCACGCTCCTGGCGATCTGAGGGGAATCATGGAGACCAAAGAACTTCTGGCGCGAATCCGCCGGTTGACCGCGCCGGACGCCACCGCCGATCCGTCGTTGGTGGCCGATCTCGCCCTGGTGACCGACGTGCCGGCGTTGACCGAGGCAGGACGCCTGCTCGCGAAGGTGCCGGCCGAGCTGCTGGGCGCGCTCAAGCCGTTGCGCGTGGCCGTCACCGGCACCTTCACGGCCTCCGGTGTGGCGCCACTGCTGCGGGTCGCCCTGCTGCGCAAGGGAATCGCGCCGGAGATCCACGTGTCCGGCTTCGACCAGCTCGCCACCGACCTGAGCGACCCGGACTCGCCGCTGGCGTCGTTCGCGCCGCAGGTGACGCTCTGCCTGCTGCACGACGACTGGTTCGTCCCGGACCAGTGGGACGACATGGAGGAGTTCACCACGGCCGTGCGCGGCCGCTGGGCGATGTTCGACAACCTGGTCGGCGCGTTCACCGAACGGTCGGGCAGCGCGGTTCTCGTGCACACCGTGCCGTTGTCGCCGGTGGAGGTGCGCGGCGTCGTCGCGTTCGACGGCAGGGCGGCGCTGGGCCGCGCCTGGCGTGAGCTGAACAGCGACCTGCTCGGCATGGCCCTGCGCCGCGACCAGGTGCACGCGCTGGACCTGGAGGCCTACCTGCTCGACGCCCCGGTCCGGCTGCGCGACGAACGCCTGTACCGCTTCGCCAGTGCGGCGTGGACGCCGGCGGTCGAGTCCGTCTACGCGGCGGAGGCGGCGAACTTCTGCCGCGCGTTCCTCGGCATGACGAAGAAGGTCCTCGTGCTCGACCTGGACAACACGTTGTGGGGCGGCGTCGTCGGCGACGACGGCCCGAGCGGCATCCAGATCGGCTCGATGTACCCCGGCAACGCCTTCCGCGAGATGCAGCGCAGGGCCGTCCAGCTGCGCAAGCAGGGCGTGGTCCTGGCGCTGTGCAGCAAGAACGAGGCGGCGATCGTCGACGAGGTCCTGAACGACCACCCGGACATGGTGATCCGCCCTGCCGACGTCGCGGCCCGCGCCGTCGACTGGCAGCCCAAGGACCACAACATCCGCGGCCTCGCGAGCCTGCTCAACCTCGGCCTGGACAGCTTCGTCTTCGCCGACGACAGCACGTTCGAGACCGGGCTCGTCCGCGGCTCGATCCCCGAGGTCACCGTCGTGCACCTGAACGGCGACCCGGCCGACCACGTCACCGCGTTGCAGCGCGACGGTTCCTTCGACGTCCTGACGACCACCGCGACCGACCGCGAACGCACCCGGCTGTACCAGGCCCGTGCGGAACGCACCGAGTTCGCCGGCTCGTTCGGCTCGGTGGAGGACTACCTGCGCAGCCTGGAGATCCAGGTGTCCGTGCGGGAGGCCGACGAGTTCAGCCTGCCGCGCCTGGTCCAGCTCGGGCAGCGCACCAACCAGTTCAACATGACCGGCACCTCGCACGCGGAGGCGCGCACCCGTGAGATGGCCGCGTCCGACGACGACGTCGTGCTGGTGTTCGAGGTCTCCGACCGCTTCGGCGCCGAGGGGATCGTCGGCGGCGTGTGGGTGTCGAAGCACGACGACCACTGGCTCGTCGAGAACTTCGTGATGAGCTGCCGGGTCTTCACCCGAGGCGTCGAACACACCGTCGTGCAGCACGTCGCCGACCGCGCCGCGGCGTCCGGGGCGGTGCGGCTGGAGGCCTGCTTCACCGCCACCGCCCGCAACAAGGCCGCCGCCGCGTTCTACCCGGACGCCGGTTTCTCCCTGCTGGAGGAAGGCCGTTTCAGCCTGCCGCTGGTGCCCCGGCCGCAGATCGGTCCCGACTGGACCACCCTCGTGACGTTCGACAAGGAGTCCGCTGATGTCTGAGGTCTTCACCGGTGTCGCCGACCTGGTCGGCCAGGTCACCGACCTGCCAGCCGAGGACATCTCGGCCGGCGCGAGGTTCGACGCCCTCGCCAACTGGACGAGCTACGACGCGCTGCGCCTGCTGACCGGCATCGAGGAGCACTTCGCCGTGCGCCTCGACCTGCAGGAGTACTTCTCCATCAAGGACGTCGGCGGTCTCGTCGCCGCCGTCTCGGCAGCACAGGGGAAGTCGGGATGATCCTGCGCATAGACCACGTGGGCGTGGTGACCGCCGACATCGAGGCGGCGTCGTTCGGCATGGGCCTGCTCGAAATGCAGCGCACCTACGCCGACGACGTGGACGCCTACGGAGTGGCGACGTCGTTCTGGCAGTGCCCCGGCGACACGACCTCGATCGAGCTGGTCGCACCGGTGCGCGAGGACGCCGCGGTGCACGGCCACCTGGCGCGGCTCGGTCCGGGCCTGAACCACGTGGCGTTCGAGGTGGACGACATCGAGGCGGACCTGGCGGCGTTGCAGGAGCGCGGCGCGATCCTGGTGGACGAGAAACCGTGCCAGGGCGGCCGGCCGGGGCTGCGGGTGGCGTTCGCTCACCTCGGGCCGTCGACCGGCCTGCTGGTGGAGCTCGTGGACTACGGCGACCGGGTCTGAGACGCGGAGGGCTCAGCAGGCCTGCCGGAACGCCTCGTGCAACCGGGCCGAGAGGTCGTGCGCGGCTTCCCGGGCCCGGTCCAGCAGCGCCGGGACGGGCAGCGCTCCTCGCGCAGCACCCGCAGGTGCGGCACGGTGCAGAAGCCGTCGGTCTGGCTCGCGGCGAGCCCGGCCGCCGGCTCCAGGCCCGCGGTCAGCGCGACGGCGGCGGGCGCCGGCAGGCTCGCGAGCCCGGCCAGCCAGCGCAGGGACCGTTCGATCTGCGCGTTCAGCTCGTGGCGGTCGAGCACGGACCCGCGGGCGTTGCCGGCCAGCGGCGACCACACCGACCGCTGGCCCGTGCGGTGGACGGCGAGGCCCTTGTGCCCGTCGGGGCTCGGCACCGAGCGCACCCAGGCGGCCTCGTCCGCCACACCCCGCGTGAGCCTCTCCGTGCCGCTGAACAGCCCGTGCGCCCTGCCGTGGCCGGACAGGAGGCCGGGCAACGGTTCCAGCCGGTGCGCCTCCAACTGCCCGTACTCGTCCAACGGCACGAGGTGCACCTCGACGGCACAGCGCTCGACGGCCGATCTCGTCCCGGTGAGGTCCGCCCTCCAACTGACGTGCACGGCCCGGCCCGGCTGGCGGCGGCGTTGCGGGCCGCGATCGGTTGCCACCCGGCGCCGTCGGTCTCGTACTTCAGCCCGTCGGCCCTGTCGCTGATCCCGCGCACCGCGAGGAACGGCGCCCGGTTCAGCTGCGCGGCCTCGGCCGTGCCCGCGCTCTCCATCGAACGGACCCACGGGACACGCCCTAGCCGGAGGGTGTCTCCTCGGAACGGCGGCGGGTCAGCACGAGCGGGCCGTCCTCCGTGATCGCCACCGTGTGCTCGGAGTGGGCGGTGCGCGAGCCGTCGGCGGAGCGCAGCGTCCAGCCGTCGTCTTCGAAGATGATCTTGTCGGTGGTGGCGGCCAGCCACGGCTCGATCGCGATGGTCAGGCCCGGCTTGAGCCTCATGCCGTGCTTGCGGCGGCCGTTGTTCGGCACGTGCGGTGCCTCGTGCATGGTGCGGCCGAGACCGTGGCCGCCGAACTCCAGGTTGCAGCGGTAACCGTGGTCGGCGGCCACTTCGCCGATCGACGCCGAGATGTCGCCCAGGCGGTTGCCGGGCTGCGCCGCCTCGATGGCGGCTTCCAGGGCCACCTCGGTCGCCTTGATCAGGTGCAGGTCCTCCTCGCGCGCGGTGCCCACGACGATCGACACCGCCGAGTCGGCCACCCAGCCGTCGATGCTCACCGCGATGTCCATCGACAGGAGGTCGCCGTCCTGCAGCACGTAGCTCTTCGGCAGGCCGTGCAGGACGGCGTCGTTGACCGACAGGCAGATCACGTTGCGGAACGGGCCCCTGCCGAACGACGGCGAGTAGTCCCAGTAGCAGGACTCGGCGCCTCGTTCGGACAGCATGTGGCGCGCGTGGTGCTCCAGGTCGAGCAGGTTCACGCCCACCGCGGCCTTGGCGGAGAGCTCGTCGAGCACCTCCCCGATGAACTGGCCGGTGACGTGCATGCGCGCGATCTCCGCGGGCGACTTGAGCTCGATCAACGTGTTCCTCCATCAGGGATGCCGGTATAAGAATAACGGCTTCGCGAAGACGGCTGAACAACACCACCCAGGAGGGGGACGGACGTTGCGCTCGTGAGGTCGCGTCACCACAGTGCCGGTCATGAAGCAGGTGCTGCAGCACAGGATCGACTCGACCTTCGCCCACTACGACGTCAACGGCAACGGCGTCATCGAGCTCGCGGACGTCTACGCGCTGGCCAACCGGCTGCTGCAGGCGTTCGGGGAGCCGGCGTCGTCCGAACGGGGCCGGGAGCTCGTGGAGGCCTACGACAGGTTCTGGGAGATGCTCGCCGAGTACTGCGACACCGACCGCGACGGGCGGATCGGGCCCGCCGAGTACCGGGACGCCATGATCGAGGCGTTCGTCGAGGGCGGGCCGATCAACGTCGACCTGCTCGAGATCGTGCAGTCGCTGCTGGCCATCGCCGACACGAACGGTGACGGGCGGGTCGACGCGGACGAGTTCCGGGTGCTGCTCAAGGCGCGCGGGCTGGGCGACGAGGAGAGCAGGACGGCGTTCACGCACCTGGACCTCGACGGCGACGGGGCGATCAGCGTGGACGAGTACGTCGCGGCCGTGCGGGACTACTACACGAACCCGGCGCAGGACACGCCCGGCAGCTGGCTGTACCCGAGGGCGTTGCAGCGCACCTGACGGGCGTGCCCCGCGAGCTCACGACTGGATGAACGCGAGCAGGTCGGCGTTGATGACGTCGGCGTGCGTCGTCGGCATGCCGTGCGGGAAGCCCTCGTAGACCTTCAGCGTGCCGTTCTTCAGCAGCGGCGCCGAGAGCCGCGCGGAGTCGTCGATCGGCACGATCTGGTCGTCGTCGCCGTGCATCACGAGCGTCGGGACGCTGATCGCCTTGAGGTCCTCGGTGAAGTCCGTCTGCGAGAACGCGACGATGCCCTCGTAGTGGGCCAGTGCGGAGCCCATCATGCCCTGGCGCCACCAGTTCTGGATGAGCGCCTCCGACGGCTCCACGCCCTCGCGGTTGAAGCCGTAGAACGGGCCGGACGGCAGGGCGCGGTAGAACTCGGAGCGGTTCGCGGCGAGCTGGGCCTGGAGGTCCTCGAAGACCGAGAGGGGAAGGCCGCCGGGGTTCGCGGGCGTCTGCACCATCAACGGCGGCACCGCGCCCAGGATGGCGGCCTTGGCGGCACGGGACTCGCCGTGACGCGCCAGGTAGTGCACGACCTCGCCGCCGCCCGTCGAGTGTCCGACGTGGACGGCGTCGCGCAGGTCGAGGTGCTCGGTCAGCGCCGCCAGGTCGTCGGCGTAGTGGTCCATGTCGTGGCCGGTGGCGACCTGGGACGAACGGCCGTGACCGCGGCGGTCGTGCGCGATGACCCGGTAGCCGTGGCGCACGAAGAACAGCATCTGCGCGTCCCAGTCGTCCGACGACAGGGGCCAGCCGTGGCTGAAGACGATCGGCTGACCGGTGCCCCAGTCCTTGTAGAAGATGTCCACGCCGTCGGCGGTGGTGATCGTCGGCATCGTCGTGCTCCTGTTCGTGGGTCTTTGACGGCAACTCTGCCCTGAAACCGCCGAACGGGGTCCGTCACATGACTTGGACCACGTCTCGACTGGCACGCCGAAATAGTCATGTAAAGTGACTATCAAGGCTGGTGACCAATGGAGGACGTCATGATCGACACGCTTGACCACGAGGCGGTCTTCGAGCAGGCCTGGTCCGCGCAGGGCGGCACGACCGTGGAACTGCCCGCGTTGCGGGTCAACCAGGTGCTACGCGAGCGCTACGAGGTCTCCCCGCCGTTCGAGTACACCGGCACGGACCTCTGGGACATGGAGGTGCGCAAGGCCAAGGCGCCCGACGTCTTCATCCCGACCGCCGTCGAGCCGGGCGCGGAGAAGTTCCCGAGCACGTGGCACGGCCAGGTCGAGGAGTTCACCAGGGTGTCGGTGCAGAAGCTGTGGGCCGACCACGACCGCACCGGGACCGTCATCGAGCACGTCCGGCTGGACCACGAGAACCGCCGCGCGTTCTTCATCGGCGGCGAGCGCTTCGAGGCGCCGGACGGCCGCGTGTTCACCGCCGGGACCGATCAGCCGCTCTTCCACGTCGAGCACTCCGTCGGCGGCGGCGAGGACGACCCGCTCAACCTCTGGCGGATCGTCCTCCTGACCGGGGAGCGTGACCCCGCGCTGGCGGCGGTGTTCGACGAACCGGCCAGGGACCCCTACCTGTGGGTGTTCATCGAGGTGCACCTCAGGGAGGTGCTCGGGCGCGAGCTCGTCCGCCGCTGAGGTGGTCGCGCGCGAAGCCGAGTCCACAGAGGACCGGAAGTTGAGGGGAAGACCTGCGGTACTGGGTGATCATCCCGACCGCGGCACCGGGCCGCCGTGGCCCGGTGCCGCGCACCTGTCACTCCTCGACGGAGATGGCCGACGCCGGGCACACGGCCGCGGCGTGCCGCACGTCCGCCAGCCGTGACGAGGGCGGGCTCGGGTCCAGCAGGTCCACGAGGCCGTCGTCGTCGCGCTGGTCGAACACGTCGTCGGCGGCCAGCACGCACTGCCCGGCCCCGACGCACTTCTCCTGGTCCACCACGACCTTCACGCCGACCTCCAGGTGACGGGCAGCTCGGCGACACCACCGGTGAGGGTGGCGCGGACCTCCAGGTCGTCGAGCTCCTTGGCGAGCCTCATCTCCGGCAGGCGCTTGGCCAGCGCCGCGAACACCACGCGGAGCTCCGTGCGGGCCAGCGAGGCGCCGATGCAGAAGTGGGCGCCGTGGCCGAAGCCGAGGTGCGTCCTCTCCTGGCGGTCGGGGTTGAACGACTCGGCGTCGCTGTAGACGTCGGCGTCGCGGTTGGCGGCGTTGATCGAGAGGACCAGGGCGTCGCCCGCGCGGATCGTCACGCCCGCGATGTCCACGTCCTCGCGCGCGTACCGCAGCAGGCCGAGGTCACCGGGCGCGCCGAGGCGCATGACCTCCTCGACCACCGCGTCGACGCGGCCGTCGGGGTCGGCGACGAGGGCGTCCCAGCGCGACCGCTCGGTGAGCAGGAACAGCACGCCGAGGCCGATGCGGTTCACCGTGGTCTCGTGGCCCGCGAACAGCAGGCCGACGCACAGCCGGACCATCTCCGAGTAGTCGAACGACGGGTCCTCGCTCTGCGCGCGGACGAGGTCCGAGATCACGTCCTCGCCGAGGTTCGGGCGCTTGGCCTCGACGAGCCCGATCATGTAGCGGAAGAACTCCTCGCGCGCCCTGTGGGCCTCCTCGCCGATCGCGGTGCCCGCCATGCGCTCGGACAGCGACGCGAACAGCTCGTTGTCCTCCTCCGGCACGCCGAGCAGCCGGCAGATCATGGCCACCGGCAACGGGAACGCGAGCCCGCGGTGCAGGTCGACGACACCGGTCTTCTCGTGCTCGGCGATCAGCTCGTCGATGCAGCCGTCGACCAGCCGCTCCATGTTCTCGCCCAGCATCCGCATCCGCTTGGCGGAGAACGCCGGGGTCAGCAGCCGGCGCATGCGCGCGTGGTCGGTCTCCTCGGTCTCGAACTGGCCGGTCGGGCCGTCCTGGACCGCGGCGGTCGAGATGCGGGAGGCCTTCTCCGGTTCCCGGTGCGACCGGCCGAAGCGCTTGTCGCCCAGCAGGAGGCGGACCTCCTCGAACCGGGTGACGAGCCACGCCGGGTCACCGGCCGGCGTGGTGACAGGCGCGATCGGTGCCTCGCGTCGCAGCACTTCGTACAGCGGAGCGAGTTCGAGGACGTTCGGCCGGGGCAGCGGCAGCTCCAGGCGCTCTGCGTCAATGCTCATGCACTGACCGTAGCGCTTGTTGGCAGACCCTGCCAATAAATCTTCCCGGTCGGGTGACGTGGTTGAATCGGCCGATGAAGGACGTTGCGCCAGAAAACGGGACACCTCGCCGCGGGCGACCGCCCGTCAGCGAGGAGCAACGTCAACGGCAGCGTCTCGACATCTCGCGCCACGCGGTGAGGCTGTTCGCGGAGCAGGGCGTGGCGGGCACGTCGGGGGAGCAGATCGCCCAGGCCGCCGGTGTCTCCGAACGCACGTTCTGGCGCCACTTCCCGCACAAGGAGAGCTGCGTCGAACCGCTGCTCGCCCAGAGCATCGACGCCTTCTGCGCCGTCCTGCGCGCCTGGCCCGCCGAGCTCGAACTGCTCGACCACCTGCGCGAGGCCTACCTGGTCATCGGCTCGCCGTCGGGCGTGGCCGTCGACTCGGTGCTCGACGTCGTGCGCATGACCCACACCGAACCCGCGCTGCGCGCCGTCTACCTGACGCTGCACGAACGGGCGGAGAACGCCCTCGTGGACGTGCTCGCGCGCCGGCTCGGCCTGCCGACGACCGCGATCGACGTGCGGGTGCAGGCCGCGGCCATGAGCGCGGTGCTGAGGGTGGCGACCGACGACGTGGCGCAGGCCACGGTCGGCGGCGCAACCTCGGACGCGCTCGACGACCACCGCGAACAGCTGGCGCGTGCGCTGGGCCTCGTGATGCGCGGCCTGTCGCAGGCCGGCTCCACGGCTAGTGCGTGACGTTCGCGAGGCTCCAGAAGATCGCGGCGATCAGCGCGAGGAAGAGCACCACGCCGACGGTGCCCGCCAGGACCAGCCCGTTGCCGGCGGAGCGCCACGGGACCGGAGCCTTGGTCCTGAGCAGAGCGCCGGCGACGGCGGAGCCGAGCGCGATCCAGAAGAGGGCGACGACGTAGGCACCGCCCTGCCAGCCGAAGGCGTTGTTCAGCAGGGCGACGAAGGTAAGCACGAGCAGGACTGCGGGAGTGGCGAAGCCGCCCAGTGCGGCGAGCCGGCCACGGTCGATTTCGGTCACACTTCGAGGGTGCCGGTGGTGACGCGGAGTGGCATCGGTACAACTACTCACGTGCGTTCGGCGGACGGTGTCGCGGAACGGCTGGCAGGGCGTTGGGGGATCGCGCCCGGCGAGCAGTTCGCCGAGGGGCGTTCCTCGACCGTGCACCGGTGCCGGTGGGTCGACGGCACTCCCGCGGTGATGAAGGTCAGTGCTGACAGGGAGTTGCTCGCGGCGCAGGTCGGCATGCTCGCCATGTTCGCGCCGTCCGGGCGGGTGCCCGTGGTACTGGCAGTCGACGAGGACGCGCTCGTGATCGAGGAGGTGCTGCCGGGCACCATGGCGGAGGACCTGCCGTTCGCGGGACTTCCCGCGCTGTGGGCGGATCTGCTCGCCGCGCTGCATGACCTGCCACGACGGCCCGTCGCGCCGTTGCGCGGGCGCTGCGAGGAGTTCATCGCGCGGATCGGGCGGCGGCTGGACGAGCCGGCGATCGGGAGGCGTGTGTCCGCCGGGATGTGGGCGAGATCCGTCGAGCGGTGTGGGCGGTTGCCGGCCACGCAGACCGGAACCGTTGTGCTGCACGGAGGTCTGCACCTGGGCAACGCCCTTGACGGCGGCGCTCGCGGACTGGTGGCGATCGATCCCAAGGCGTGCCTGGGCGATCCGTGCTTCGACGCCGCCGACCTGGTCGTGGCGGGGCCGGGAATCGGGGGCCGGTGCGCGGAAGTCGCGATGGCGTGCGGGCTGGACGGCGACAGGTTGTTCGGGTGGAGTCAGGTCTTCGCGCTGCTGCTCGCGATGGCGCACCTCGGCAGCAACGGCGACGAGATGGTGATCGAGGAACTGCTCACGGTCGCGCGATGAGCTTCAGCTCCGCGACCCTCTCCCGCAACGCGTGCGCGACCGAGTCGAACCCCTTCTTGACGTACTCGCCCTGCGCCGCGAACACCGCGTCGGCGTACTTGCCGGTGAACGTCTCGAACGTCCGGTAGGTGCAACGCTTCGAGTCGAGCGGCGTGATCAGCTGGTCGCGCACACCGAGTAGCCCTGGGAACGTGTCCCCGGTGTCGTACCGCAGCAGGCGCGGCGGCTCCACGGCACGGATGTACTCACGGCTGACCCACGTCCCCTCGCCGCCGTCCGGCCGGGGCAGCGTCAAGTCGATGGGCGAGCCGACCTCCAGCGTCGTGGCGACCGCCAGCGTGTACGGGTTCCACCGCGGATAGTTCGGGTAGTCGAGCACCACGTCCCACACGAAGGAAGCGGGGGCGTCGATCTCCACGGTCACGGACTCGATCAGCAAGGCGCTCATGCCGGCATGTACTCCCCGCCGTTGACGTCCAGCACCGCGCCGGTGACCTCGGAAGCGTGACGGGACAACAGGAACAGCACCGCCCCGGCGCACGCCTCGTCGGCGGGGATGCGGCCCAGCGGGTTGCGTGCGGCGATCTCGTCGTAGACGTCCTGCTCGGAAAGGTCGCGCGCGTCCGCGGTGAGCTTGAGGTAGAGGCGGACGCCGGGCCCGTCCAGCCAGCCCATGACGGCCTGGTTGGCGCGGATGCCGTGCTCGCCGAGCTCCAGCGCCAGGAACTGGGTCGCGGTCGCCATGGCCGCCTTCGCCACCGCGTAACCGGCCTCGCCGCGCAGCGGCTTGCGGGTGGTCATGGTGCCGATGTTGACGATCGAGCCGCGTCCGGCGGCCTTCATGTGCGGGACCACCGCGCGGGTCACGTTCAGCGCGCCGAACAGGATGATGTCCATCGACCGCCGGATCGCCTTCTCCGGCGTCTCCAGCAGGTCGGAGAAACCCGGATGCCCGAACGCCGAGTTCACGAGACCGGTGATGGTGCCGAACCGGGAGACCGCGGTCTCGACCAGCTTCGCGACCTCCTCCGGACGGCGGACGTCGCACCGCACACCGACCGCCTCGCCGCCCGCGCTCAGGACGTCTTCCTCCACCTGCTTCATCACGTCGGCGGAGCGTGCGGCCATGACCACCTTCGCGCCCTCGGCCGCGGCGCGCAGGGCCAGTTTCGACCCCAGGCCGGGGCCGACGCCCGTGATCACCACGACCTCGTCCTGGAGCATCACAGGTAGACCTCCGTGTAGAAGGCGAAGTCGCGCCGCAGCCGGTCCTCCGAGAGGCCGAAGTCCGCCGGCGCGTAGGAGTGCGAGCCGTGCCGTTCGGTGCGGTTCTGCTCCAGGTAGGCCTCGAACGCCGCGTCGTCGGCGGGACCGGGCGGCAGACCCAGCGCGCCGAGCACCTGGCGCGCGACCTCCAGCGGTGTGCTCACGGTGTCGGCGAACCGCACGTCGACGAACCGGTCGGGACGTTCCGCGCGGGCGGAGGCGAAGTCCCGCAGAGACCGGGCGAACCGGTCGGACCAGTAGTGTCCGATGTGGACCGGATCGACGTTCTGGCTGTACTGCGAGGACATCGCGCGCACCATCGACGCGTACGACGGCACGGCGCTCACCGGTGAGCGGTGGGTCATCACGATCTTGCACGTCGGGAACTCGGTGAGCACCGTGCCGACGGCGGTCAGGTGGTGCGGTGACTTGAGCACCCAGGGCAGCGACCGGGACGGGTCCTGCCACTGCAACACCTGCAGCCACTCGCGCAGCTCGCGGTACGCGGGTCGTTGGTCGGCCGAACGCAGCCAGTCGCCGTAGGACGGCACCCGGTAGAACGAGTCGAAGCTCATCGACACGAACGTCCTGTCCAGCAGGATCACGTCCTCCTCCGGCCCGTCCCACACGACGGTGTGCAGGTCGCCGAAGTCGGGGGAGAGCTGGGAGAACACCCGCATGCGTTCACGGGCGCGGCGTTTGCGCTGCTCCGCGCCGGGACCCTCGCCGGGGAACGGCAGCGGGTACGCGACCTCCCACGACAGCGTGGAGGTGACCTGGGGTGACGCGGCCAGGAGCCGGTGCAGCAGCGTCGAACCGGTGCGCGGCAGGCCGCAGATCTCGGCGGCCACGCGCACCTCGACGTCGAGCGCGGACGGGTGCTCGCGCTGGAACTCGCGCAACCGCAACCGGTCCGCGAGCAGCGCGGTCAGCCTGCGCCTGGTCAGCTCGTGGCCCAGCGGCGACAGCGCGGCCTCGGTGTTGAGGCTGCGGACGAGCACGCCGAGCGGTTCGCGGAACCAGTCGTCGCCGAAGTCGGAGAGGCCGGTCTTCGCGCACGCCGCCGCCAGCAGCTCGTCGACGTCCAGTTCGGTCGCGACCGTCATCGGACCTCCTCCAGCGGCACCACGCGGCACTTCGGGATCGGGTGGGAGGTGGCGCCGAGCCAGCGCAGCAGCGCGGTGCCGGAGCTGTGGCCGCACGTGTCGATCCAGTTGCCGACGCCGGGGTCCTCCGCGGCCACCACGATCGTCAGGCGTCCGCCGGGGGACAGCGACGCGGTGTGCTTGTTGACGGTGATCCGGCGCCGGTGGTCGAGGGACTCCATCCACCAGTTGTCCAGCTGGAAGTTCCAGTACGGGCAGTCCGGCACGTCCGTTTCGACCACCCAGGCCTCATCGGGCCGCAGCGTCCAGTAGCCGTGCAGGTAGAAGATCTCCGGGTCGCCGCCCGCGCGCTGGAACATCTCCTGGCCGAAGTCGGGGAGCTCGTTGGGCCGCGCCATGAACGTGCGCGTCCAGTGCGCGAACGTGGCCGCGGTGCCGTGCACGGACAGGGAGGCCCGCCGCAACGCCTTGTCCAGGAACTCGGGCGTCAGCCCGGCGGGCTCGGCCGGGCCGCCGACCTGGTCGATGCGCCACGAACCCGGTACCTCGGAGTCGCGGTCGAGGTAGGTCTGGCGCACGACGAGACCGGTCGAGTCCGGCGCCAGCGGAAGCCAGTTCCCGCTGTGCTCGGCGGCGCTCGCGATGATCTCCACCGTGCCGTCCGGCCCGACGGTCAGATCGGCGTCGGACAGCTCGCCGGTCGACGCCATGGTGCCGTCCTCGGCGTACCGGTTGGCCTTGGAGCCGATGCTGAAGTACGAGATGGTGCCGCGGGTTCCGGTGATGCGGTACGTGCGGTCGCCGCGGATGTTCGCGGACAGGTAGACGTTGTCGGGGTTGTCCGCGCCGATCTTGACGAGGTCGAGCTCGTGGAAGCGCGGGAAGTCCGGATCGGCGTTGTCCAGGCAGGAGTACAGCATCTCGCGGGTCAGCCGGGCGAGGTACCGGTAGCCCTCCGCGCGGTCCAGCGGGGTGTCCGGCCCGGAGAGGACCACCTCACCGGCCTTCTCCAGCGCCCGGCAGAACCGCGACCACGCCTGGTCCGGCACGACTGCCTCCCGAATCTAGAACGTGTTCTAGTCGAAGGTACACGATTCTGGACAACGTTCAACAGACGCCGAGCGCACGCAGCCTCGCCACCACGACCCCGGCGGCGGCCTCGGGGCTCAGCGCCGTCGTGTCGAGCCTGATCTCCGGGTCGAGCGGTGGCTCGTAGGGCGAGTCGATGCCGGTGAAGTTCGGGAGCTCACCACGCCTGGCCTTGCGGTACAGACCCTTCGGGTCGCGCTGCTCCGCCACTTCCAGCGGCGTGTCCACGAAGACCTCGCAGAACTCGTTCTCGTCGACCAGCTCCCGTGCGAGCGCCCGCTCCGCGCGGAACGGCGAGATGAACGAGACCAGCACGATCAGCCCCGCGTCGACCATCAGCGCGGCGACCTCGGCGATCCGCCGGATGTTCTCGACGCGGTCGGCGTCGCTGAACCCGAGGTCGGAGTTCAGGCCGTGCCGCACGTTGTCGCCGTCCAGCAGGAACGTGTGCCTGCTCTCGGCGTGCAGCGCCTTCTCGACCAAGTCGGCGATCGTGGACTTGCCGGCACCCGACAGTCCCGTCAGCCACACCACGCACGGCCGGTGCCCGTTGCGGGCCACCCGTGCCCGCTTGTCGACGGTGAGAGTCTGCCAACGGACGTTCGTCGGGCTCAGCGCGAAGTCGATCATCCCGGCACCGACGGTGGCGTTGGAGAGCCTGTCGAGCACCACGAACGAGCCGAGATCGCGGTTCACCCGATAGCTCTCGAACGGCACGGGCGCGTCGAGGTGCACGGTGTCGACGCCGATCTCGTTGAGCCGCAACGCCTTCGTGGCGGTGAACCCGACCGTGCGGGCGCCGATCTTCGCGAGGTACTGCCTGCCGGGCAGCAGGCCGGTCTCGTCCAGCCATACGAGGTGCGCCTGGAACGAGCCGGCGACCCCGGGAGGGTCGGAGGCCGCGGCCACCACGTCACCACGGCTCGCGTCCACCTCGTCGGCCAGCACGACGGTGACCGACGAACCCGTGGGTGCTGCAGGCAGATCGCCGTCCATCGTGACGATGCGCTCCACTGTGGACTTGCGGCCGCTCACGCACACCTCGTCGCCTGCGCGCAGAGTCCCGCGCAGCACCCGGCCGGAGAGGCCGCGGAACGACGGGTCCGGCCGGTTGACCCACTGCACGAGGAACCGCGACGGGCCGTCCTGCGCCGGGCGCGTCTCGACCGTCTCCAGCCACCGCAGCAGCGTCGGGCCGTCGTACCACGGCGTCAGTTCGCTGCGGCCGATCACGTTGGCGCCCTCGGTGGCGGACATCGGCACGCAGGTGATTCCGGCGAAGTCCAGTTCCTGGGCGAACTCCGCGAACGAGGCGCTTACCTCGTCGAAGACCTCGCGCGAGTAGCCCAGGAGATCCAGCTTGTTCACCGCCAGCGCCACGTGCCGGATTCCCAGCATGGACGCGATCCTGGCGTGCCGGCGGGTCTGGCCGAGCACGCCCTTGCGCGCGTCGAGCAGGATGACCGCGGCGTCGGCGGTGGACGCGCCGGTGACCATGTTCCGCGTGTACTGCTCGTGGCCCGGCGTGTCCGCCACGATGAACCGCCGCGCCTCGGTCGCGAAGAACCGGTACGCGACGTCGATGGTGATGCCCTGCTCGCGTTCCGCGGCGAGGCCGTCGACCAGGAGCGCGAAGTCCAGCTCACCGCCGCGGGTGCCCACACGCCGCGAGTCCGCCTCCAGTGCGGCCAGGTGGTCCGCGTACAGCAGCTTCGACTCGTACAGCAGCCGCCCGATCAGGGTGCTCTTGCCGTCGTCGACGCTGCCGCAGGTGATGAACCGCAGAAGCTCCATCAGAAGTAGCCCTCCCGCTTCTTGCGTTCCATCGACCCGCTCGCGTCGTGGTCGATCAGCCGTCCCTGGCGCTCGGACGTCGTCGCGGTCCGCATCTCCTCGACGATCTGCGCCACGGTCCGCGCCTCACTGCGCACCGCGCCGGTCAGCGGGTAGCAGCCGAGCGTCCGGAACCTGACGAGCTCCTGGCGCGGGTGCTCTCCCGCGGCCAGCGGCATGCGCTCGTCGTCGACCACGATCAGCATGCCGTCGCGGTCGACGACCGGTCGCGGGGCCGCGAAGTACAGCGGCACCACGGGAATCCGTTCGCGCTCGACGTACCGCCACACGTCGAGCTCTGTCCAGTTGGACAGTGGGAAGACCCGGATGCTCTCGCCGGGCGCGACCCGCGTGTTGTAGAGCCGCCACAGCTCCGGCCGCTGGTTCTTCGGGTCCCACTGGTGCTGCGCGGTGCGGAACGAGAACACCCTTTCCTTGGCGCGTGAGGCTTCCTCGTCCCGCCGCGCACCGCCGAACGCCACGTCGAACCGGTGCCGGTCGAGCGCCTGCCGCAGCCCCTGCGTCTTCCACAGGTCGGTGTGCCGGGCGGAGCCGTGGTCGAACGGGTTGATGCCCCGCGCCACGCAGTCGGGGTTGCGGTGCACGATCAGCTCCAGGCCCAGCCGGGCGGCCGTCTCGTCCCGGAACGCGATCATCTCGCGGAACTTCCAGGTGGTGTCGACGTGCAGCAACGGCATCGGCGGCTTCGACGGGTGGAAGGCCTTGCGGGCCAGGTGGAGCAGGACGGAGCTGTCCTTGCCGATCGAGTACAGCAGCACCGGCCGCTCGCTCTCGGCGACCGCCTCGCGGAAGATGTCGATGCTGTCGGCCTCCAGGGCGTCCAGGTGGTTCACAAGATCACCCCCGCGAGCTCGGGACGGCAGATCAGCAGGTCGGGCAGCCACGGATCGGGCTGGTTGTAGACGAGCGGGCTCCCGTCGACGCGGGAGGCGTGCAACCCGGCGGCGCGGGCCACGTGCACGGGCGCGGCCGAGTCCCACTCGTACATGCCGCCCGCGTGCAGGTAGGCGTCGGCCTCGCCGCGCACCACGGCCATCGCCTTCGCGCCCGCGCTGCCCATGGGCACCAGCACGGCGTTCATCGCCTCGGCGACCTGCTCGGCGAACGCGGGCGGCCGGGTGCGGCTGACGACGATCCTGGGCCTGCGGTGCGACACCTTGCGACCCAGCCGCAACGCGGGCAGGGCGACCGTGCCGGCGACGAGCTCGCCGCGTTCCCACAGCGCCACGTGCACGGCCCAGTCTGTGCGGCCGGGCTCGGCGTACTCGCGGCTGCCGTCGAGCGGGTCGATGATCCACACCCGGTCGGCGGTCAGCCGGCGGCGGTCGTCCGGTGCCTCCTCCGACAGCACGGCGTCGTCGGGTCTGTGCCTGCTCAGCTGCGCGGCCAGGAAGAGCTGCGCGATCCTGTCGCCGTTGCCGGGCCGCACGCGCACCAGCAACCTGCCGGTCTCGATGGCCAACCGTCTCGCCAGCTCGCTGTCGGTCTCCGCCACACGACCACGGTAGGGGTAAACCGAACAACGTTCAACATACTTTTGAACGTTGTTCGAAGTACGCTTCCCGCGTGAGCACCGAACACACGGCATGGGGTGACGCGGAGGGCAGGCGGCGGGACATCCTGTCGTCGGCGGAGCTGATCCTGGAGCAGCAGGGCTACGCGGGCCTGACCATGCGCGCGATCGCGGTGGGGGCGGGCGTCAGCTCCGGCACCGTCTACCAGTACTTCTCCGGCAAGGAGGACGTGTTCGCGGCGCTCATGGAAAGACGCCTGGACGAGCTGCGCCGCGCGTTGGCGGAGATCGACCGCGGGCTCGGGATCGCCGGCGTGCTCAGGGAGGTCGAACCCCGGGTGACCGAGCTGTGGCGGCGCTTCGGCCGCTCGGCGGCGCAGTGGGAGGCCAAGGTGCTCTCCGGCGGCCGCAGGGGCAGGGAGGTCGCCGGGTCGGCGCAGGACTACCGCAAGACGATCAAGGCCCTCGCGAAGGCGCTGGCGGAGACCGCCGAGCGGTCGGGCCAGGAGCTGATCGACGATCCGGCGCTGCCGCACTGGGTGTGGGACTCGCTGATCGGGCTGGCGGACGACCTGTTGCTGCAGGGCGCCCGCAGCAACAGGGTGAAGCCCGCTCACCTGGTCGACTTCGCCTGCCGGGCGATCGAGCGGGGCATCATCGCCCGCTGACGGGCTGGTCGTAACGCCGCCGGATGCTGGTGCCCAGCACGCTGACATCGGCACCGTAGACGTGGATCGAGATCGCCACTGAGCTGGAGTTGTTGCACACCTTGTGGATGTCGCCCGGCGGCACGAGGTAGGACGCCACGCCTTCCGGGGTCCTGTTGACGCGCAACGGGATCAGCCGGTCGCCCTGCAACCGGTAGGTGGTCTCCTCCTCCTCGCCGACGTAGGTGCCGACGACGCACCAGGACACGTGGTCGTGGATGCAGGTCTCCTGGCCCGGCAACCAGACCAGCGCGACGACCGAGAAGCTCCCGCCGGGTTCGACGTGCAGGACGTGCTGGCGGTAGGCGCTCGGGTCCGGTTCCCGTTGCGCCGCGCTCAGCAGGAACGGGTCGGTCAGGTGCCCGGCGAGCGTCCGCGAGACCCGTGCGGCGACGGCGTTGTCGTCACCGCCGCGGGTGATCGCGGCCCGGAGGGAGCCCACCAGAAGCGTGGCCGTGGGGGAGAGCAGGCTGTGCGTCATGAGCGGGGTCCTCCTCTGTGGGGGAACGGGGATCAGCCGATCAGCACCGTGCCCGTCAGCACGAGGGCGACGATGAGGACGGTGGAGAGCAGGCCCAGCAGCAGCACGGCGGGGCCGGAGCGGAGCAGGGAACGCAGGCGCACCGCGGTGCCGAGCGCGAACATCCCCGCCGCCAGCAGCACGTTGTCCACGAACGTCGCGGCCGTCAGCACGACGTCGGGCAGCAGGCCGGTCGCGCGCACCGCCGCCATCGCGAGGAAGCCGAGCACGAACAACGGCACGAGCGGCGGACGCTGCCCGCCTGCCGGGTACCTGAGCCGTTCGGCGAAGCTCACCGCGGCGAGCATCGGCGCGAGCAGCACCACCCGCGTCAGCTTCACCGCCACCGCGATGGCGAGCGCACCGCTGACCGGTCCGGCGGCGGCCACGACCTGCGCGACCTCGTGCACGCTCCCGCCGGCCCACACCCCGTACTGGGTGGGGGAGAGGCCGGTGAGCGGGTACAGCGCGGGCAGGCCGAACATCGCGATCGTGCCGAAGAGGGTGACCAGCCCGAGCGCCCCCGCCACGTCCTCCTCGTCCTGCTCGCGCACGCTGTTCATCGCGGCGACCGCGGAGGCGCCGCAGATCGAGAACCCGGTGGCGATCAGCAACGACAGGCCCTCGCCGACCCCGAGAACCTTGCCCAGCCACCGCGTCGCGACGAACGTCACGACCACGGCCACGACGGCGAGCACGAGGATCTCGTAACCGAGCCCCATGACGTCGTGGAAGACCAGCTTCAGGCCGAGCAGCACCACGCCGAGGCGCAGCAGGCGGCGGCCGGCGAACCTGATGCCGGGAGCCGTCGACGGCGGCAGCGCCACGACGTTGGCCACCACCGCGCCGAGCAGCACCGCGACCGTCAGCGCGCTGATCGAGGGTTGCACCAGGGAGACCGCGATCGCGATCGCGACGCCACCGGCGACCACGGCGAGGCCGGGCACCACCGAGCCGGTCGTGCGCGGTGTGGTCCTGGTGATCCCCATGACAGCAACGGTGACCGCTGCGGGCTGTGTGCAGTAGATGGCGATTCGTTGGAGCCGTATAAGGCGCGCTTATGCCTTCGCGGCGGCGGAGATGAGCGCGTCCACGGTGGCCCGCATGATCGGGAGGCGGATCAGGTCGGGCCACGTGTACAGGGCGGTGAGCCGTTCCGCCGACGACTCCACGTCGACCGCGGTCAGCCCGGGGTGCTGCAGGAACGACAGCAGCAGGCGTGGCACGAGCGCCACGCCCAGACCGGCGGTGACCAGGCTCTGGATCGCCAGGTTGTCGTCGGTGGAGCAGGTGATGTCGGGCACGAACCCTGCCGCGGCGCAGGCCTGGTGCACCGCGCTCTGGCACCGGACACAACCGGCGATCCAGCGTTCCTCCGCCGCCTCTGCCAGCGACACGCGGCCACGTCCCGCGAGCCGGTGGCCGGTGGGGACGAGCAACGCGAGCGGCTCCCGCAGCAACGGCACGCGCAGCATCCCGTGCACGGCCGACTCGTCGAGCGGTTCGTCCTGGTAGCTGAAGCTGATCACCAGGTCCACCTCACCGCCGCGCAGCAGCGAGAACGACTCCGGCGGCTCCTGCTCGACCAGTTCGAGGCGCAGGCTGGGGCGCTCCTGCGCCAGGATCGCCGCCGCGGCGGGCACCAGCGCGACGTTGGCGCTGGGGAACGCGCAGATGCGGATGGTGCCGATGTCGTGCGTCGCGATCGCGCTGACCTGCTGGTGGGTCGCCGCGAGCTGCTCCAGCAGCGTCGTGCCGCGTTCCGCGAGGATCCGCCCGGCCTCGGTGAGGTGCAGTCCACGGCCAGTGCGCACGAACAGCGGGCCGCCCACCTGCCGCTCCAGCGCGCGCATCTGCTGGCTCACGGCGGGCTGGCTGCAGTGCAGCTGCCGGGCGGCCGCGCTGAACGAGCCGGTCCTGGCCACCGTCGCGAAGACCTCGAGCTGCCGGGTGTCGAACACCCCCGCACTGTATGTCTCATCTCCCGGCGACGAGCGAGTCGAGCGTCGCCGACCCGTGCTGGCCGCAGTGCCGGCGCGAGGCGTCGAGCGTGATCGGCTTCTCCGCCTCCGCCGGTCTGCCCGCCTGGCCGAAGAGCCGTCTCAGCAGCTCGACCTGTTCGTCACCGCCCGCCCGCAGGAAGTCGCCGCAGCTCGACCGGACGGTGAGCCTGTCGTCCTGCGGCATCAGGTCCACCGGCCCGAAGACGAACAGCAGCGCCACGACGATCGCGAGGCCGGACGCGATGACGGCGCCGCCGGACGAGGTCTTCTTCGGCGAGAGCCACGTCCGCGCCTGCTCGATGAACGGCTCGGCGGGGGAGAGCTCCGCGTCGATCCAGAACTCGACGCTGTCGCCGCCGGTCACGTCGAACTGGACGTGACCGGCGGCGAGCATGATGCGCATGATCGCGGTCCGCTCGTAGGACCCCGACCAGAACGGGTCCGGCCGCACGAGCACGAGCCGGTCGGGCAGCAGGAACACGACGTCGCGCTCGCCCCTGGCGAGTCGCCCGGTCTGGCCAGGCTGGACGACGGCGCCCGCCAGCCGGGCCAGTACGAGGTCGTGCTCGTGCTCGTCGAGGGCCTGCGCGGCCGTCGACCACAGGTCGGGTTCCACGTCACTGCTATCGCCGCAGGTGGTGGCCTGAGTTAGCCGCGACCGCCGGTTTTCGTCCGAATGCCGGTCAGAAAGTCAGCTTCCACGAGTTGATGTAGCCGTCGTCCTGGCGAGCGACGTCCTGGACCCGCAGCTTCCAGGTGCCGTTCGCCACCTCGCTGGACGCGTTGACCGCGTAGGTCGCCACGACGTTGTCGCCGGAGTCGCTGCCGGAGCTCTTCAGCCGATACGCCGTGCCGTCCGGGGCGACGAGGTCGATGACCAGGTCACCGCGGTAGGTGTGCACGACGTCGACGTCGGCCTTCAACGTCGCCGGGGCGTTGCCCGTGACACCGGAGACCGTGATCGAGCTGGTCACGGCCGCGCCGGCGTCCGGGATCGCCACGTCGGCGGTGTTCTCGAACGAGGGGCCGCCGGGCGTGCCGGTGCCGACCGCCGCGAAGGCGTCCACGCGGCCCTCGCCGAAGAAGTTGTTCCTGGCCGTGGTGCCGCTGCACCGGCTGTCGGTGCAGCTCAGGTCGTCCGCCTGGGTGGCGAGCAGCGCGCGGAGCTGGGCGGGCGTCGCCGTCGGGTCGGCCGACTTGAGCAGCGCCGCCACGCCCGCGACGTGCGGGGAGGCCATCGACGTGCCCGACTTGGAGCTGTACTTGCCGCCGGGGGCCGTGGAGTAGACGCTGTCGCCCGGCGCCGCGACGTGGACCTTGTCGGTGCCGTAGTTGGAGTACGACGACTTGCCGTTCGCGGAGGTGATCGCCGAGACGCTGACGACGCCGGGCACCTCGGTCGGCACGCTCAGGCACGAGTTGGTGATGGTGCGCTGCACGGGTGTCGAGTCGTTCGGGCTGGAGGAGTCACGGGTCTTGTTCGCGAGGTTGTAGTTCTCGTTGCCCGCCGCGGCGACGTTCAGCACGCCCTTGCCCTCGGCGTAGGCCACGGCCCGCTTCACGCCCTCGAGGATCGCGTCCTGGTCGGCGTTGTCCGGGCAGTTGAACAGCCACGGGTCGGTGTAGTAGCTGTTGTTGGTCACCTCGAAGCCGCGGTCACCGGAGAAGACCATCGCGCAGATGGTGTTCTCGGGGAAGAACAACCCGCTCGGCTTCTCCGCGATGCGCACCGACGCGATCTTCACCTTGGGAGCGACACCGACCATGCCACGGCCGTTCTTGGCCGCCGCGATCGTGCCCGCGACGTGCGTGCCGTGGGTGTCGGTGTCACGCCACGACCCGGCCCGCGTGTCGAGCTTGCCGTAGGCGCAGGAGGCGGAGTTGGCCGCGTCGAAGTTCGGCCTGAGGTCCTCGTGCAGGTCGTCGACCCCGGTGTCGAGCACGCCGACGGTGACGCCGGCAGAGCCCTGGTTGATCTCCCACGCCCTGTCGGCGCCGATCTGCGTCATGTCCGTGCGCAGCGGCTCGGTTGCCGGCAGTGCCGCCTGCGGCGGTGAGGCCGGGATCGCCGGGCTGGCCGCGTCGGCGGGGATGTCCGACGTGCGGGTGGCGCCGACCTTCTGCACACCGCTGACGGCGCGCATCTTCGCGGCGAAGTCGGTCGCACCCGAGTGCGCGACGATGACGCCGATCGCGTCGTAGGTGCTCCACACCGTGCCGCTGTTGCTCGCGATCGCCTGGGTGGCTCCGGCCGTGGCTCCCGGCGCCGTGATGACCAGGTACGAGCGCGTGCCCGCGAGAGGCGCCGCAGTGGCGGGGGTGGCCGCCGTCAGGACGCCGGCGCCCACAGCCGCGGCGATGGCCGCGGTGCGCAGGCGTGAACGTGAACGCAAGGACACTGTTCCTCCAACACTCCCAGCGGGCGATGCCCGCGCGTGGTGCGCGGGTGCAGGGGCCCGTCACGCCATTAGAGGAGGTCGGAGGGCGTTCAGGACGCGGCGTCCGAGAAATGCCCCGTTCGGCTCACGTCGAACGTCGCACGTCAGGCCCGGTGCGTGCCCAGAGTGGCGGGCAAGGTCTCGAAACCGCGCAGGACGCGGGTCGGGCGACGCCGCGCACCGGGCAGCAGCCGCAGGCCGGGGAAGCGGTCGAAGATCGTGCGCAGGCCGATCTCGCCCTCCATGCGGGCGAGCTGGGCGCCGAGGCAGTAGTGCCGGCCCGCGCCGAACGAGACGTGGTCGCGCGCGTTCTGGCGGCTCACGTCGAACTCCGACGGGTTCTCGAAGACGGACGGGTCGCGGTTGGCGCCCGCGAGCACGGTGGTGACGAGCCGGCCGCGGCGGACGGGGACGCCGGCGACCGTCGTGTCGCGGGAGCACATGCGGCCGGTCAGCAGGACCGGCGGGTCGAAGCGCAGGACCTCGTCGACGGCGTTGCCCCACAGCTCCGGGTTCGCGCGGACCGCTTCGAGCTGATCGGGATGCCCGGTCAGCAGCGAGATGCCGTTGCCGAGGAGGTTGACGGTGGTCTCGAAGCCGGCGGCCAGCACGAGGCCCGCGGTGGCCTTGAGCTCGCGTCCGGTGAGGCCCGCGCCGTCCTCGCGGGCGGTGATGAGGCGGCTGAGCAGGTTGTCGCCGGGGTTGTCGCGCAGGGTCTCGATGTGGTGGCTGAGCCAGGCGTCGAACGTGGTCAGCGTGGTCTCGACGCTGCGGAACACGCGCCACGACAGGCCCAGGTCGAGGCTCGGGGCCGCTGCGGAGCCCAGTGCCAGGACCGTCGCGCGTTCCCGCGGTGGCACGCCGAGGATCTCGCAGATCACCGTGACCGGCAGCAGGCCGCAGTAGGTCTCGATCAGGTCCACGGGGTTCGACGGGTCGAGGCCGTCGAGCAGCTCGTCGGCGATCTCCTGCGTGCGGGCGCGCAGCTGTTCGACGGCGCGGGCGGTGAAGACGCGGGTGACGAGCTTGCGGTAGCGGGTGTGCGAGGGCGGTTCGACGGCCAGCAACGACGGCGGGCGCACGGGGTGCATCACGTCCGTGTCCGACCACGCTGCGAGCTTGCCGAGGATGCCGGCGCCGAACCGCGGGCGGGCCGTCACGAAGGCGTCGTCGGACAGGACCGCCCTGACGACCTCGTGGCGGGTCGTGGTGTGGCCGACCCGCGTGGCGGCGAGCGGGCCGTGGGAGCGGATCTCGTCGAACAGGCCGGTCAGGTCGGCGCCGGTGGTGGCCTCGACGGTGATGCGGCCCTGCAGGTCGCCGCGGCGGGCGGCCATGCGCAGCACCGTGCGCGGCAGCGCGTGGCCGATGCCCCAGCGCACCGCGGGTTTGACGTGCTCGTCAGCCAGGCTCGTCACGGATCGAGCCTGCCGACCGGGCCGCGCGGAAGTCAAGGGCGCGGTTCGTGTGTCCAGTTCGGACCGACGTGGCTCCGGCCGGCGACCAGGACGGCACGGGCCGGACGCGATGGGCGAACCGTGGCTCACGCCGGGATGACCGGCACCTCCAACGCCCGCACGACCGCGTTGTCCGCGTCCGTGACGACGCCCGCGACCTCGGCGAACGGCAGCACCGAGAACCGCGACGCCGTCCCGATCTTCTCGGAGCTGGCCAGCACGTACGTGTCGGCGGCCTGGTGCGCGAGCGCGCGTTTCATCGCGGCCTCGTCGGCGTCACCGGTCGTGAGGCCGGCCTCGGGATGCACGCCCGTGACGCCGAGCAGGAACACATCGGCGTGGACACCCCGTGCGGCTTCCGCGGCAGCAGCACCGCACGCGACCATCGAGTGCTTGAACAGGCGCCCGCCGATCACGTAGACCTCCACGCCCTGATGCTCTTCCAACGCGCTCGCGATCGTCGGACTGTGCGTGACGACCGTGGCTTCGAGGTCGAGCGGCAGCGCGCGCACCACGGCGAGAGTGGTCGTGCCGCCGTCGAGGATCACAGTGCTGCCGGGTTCGACCAGCGCCGCCGCCGCGCGTGCGACCCGTTGCTTGCCGTCGACCTCGACGCCCTGACGTGTCGCGTAGTCCGCGATAGCAGGCGAAACGGGCAGTGCGCCGCCGTACACGCGTTGGCAGAGCCCTGCTGCCGCGAGGTCGCGCAGGTCCCGCCGGATCGTGTCCTCGGAGATGCCGACTTCGGCGGCGAGGTCTTTGGCGACGATCCGGCCGTCGGTGCGCAGGCGTTCGAGCAGCAGGTCACGGCGCTGGGCAGCGAGCATGCACGTTTCTCCTTGTTTCTGCCGAGTGTTGCACGTTATGGTCGGTGGCATGTTGATTCTGATCGCAGGTCCCTACCGATCGGGCACCGGGGACGACCCCGCCCTGATGGCGCGCAACCTCGAACGGCTGGAGGAGGCGGCGTGGCCGATCTTCCGCAGCGGCCACGTGCCGATGATCGGGGAGTGGGTGGCACTGCCGGTGCTGCGCGGCGCGGGGGGCTCGTCGCCGCTCGACCCCATCGCGTCGGAGATCATGTACCCGACCGCGGAACGGCTGCTGCGCCACTGCGACGCGGTGCTGCGGCTGCCGGGCGAGTCGACGGGCGCGGACGAGGACGTGCGGATCGCGCGGGAACGCGGACTGCCCGTGTACGAACGGGTCGAGGAGATCCCGGGGTACCGCGCGGCCTAGCGACCTACCATCCGGAGCATGCCGAGACTCGTCGTCCTCCTGGTGCTGCTGCTGGTCGCCGGTTGTGCGCAGGAGGACGACGGATCGGCCGGCCTCACCGGCACGTTCCTGCGCATGCGCGACGCCGGTTTCGACTGGACCAGCGTGGAGCACCGGCAACCTGAGCGGGACGTGCACGAGATCCGCGTCGAGCTGAGAACCTCGGAACCGGACCAACAGGCGGCGGAACGGGCCGCGAAGCTGGTGTGGACGACCCACGAGGGGCCCCTCGACGTCGTGTCGGTCGTGGTGAACGACGACTACCTCTGGAAGCTCGACCGAGGTGGGCTGCGGTCGCGGTTCGGGCAGAGAACCGAGTCCTCGCCGCCGGACGACGACGCGTCCGTTCTGCTCTGGTCCGTGCTGCTGGGACTCGTGGGCGTCTTCGCCGTCGCCAGGCTCGCCGTGAAGCTGCGCCGGCGCAGCTAGCCGCGGGCGGCGGCGACGAACTCGCGCATCCGGCCGTGGTCCTTCACACCGCGGCTCGACTCGATGCCGCTGGACACGTCGACCCCCCACGGCCGGGCGGTGCTGATCGCCCCGGCGACCGTCTCCGGGTCCAGCCCGCCCGCCAGCACCCACGTGCCCGACGGGCGCTTCTCGTCGAGCCGCGTGATGTCCCACTGCTCACCGGACCCCGCGACGGGCGAGTCGATCAGCAGCAGCTCCTCACCGAACGCACCGGTGCGCACGTCGGTGCCCGGTCCGAGCGCGGTGGCCCTGACCAGCTGGAACGGCATGCCGGCCAGCTCGTCGAACGCTTCCTTCGGGTAGTCGCCGTGCAGCTGCAACGCGCGCACGCCGGTCCTCAAGGCCATCTCGCCGGCCTCGGCCGCTGTGATGCCACGCACGACGGCGACGGTGAGCACGTGGTCCGGCACGCCCGCGACGAGGGCGCGGGCCAGGTCGACGTCGATCTGGCGCGGGCTCGTGGTGAGCACGAAACCGACGGCGTCGGCCCCGGTGTCGACGGCGACGTCGACGTCGGACTCGGTGCGCAGACCACACAGCTTCACGAACACACCCGCGATCCTATGTGGCGCGGCTGACAGTCACACATCCCGCCGCTGTCCGGTCCTAGTAGCGGGGACACGGGCAACGGAGGCCGCGATGACAGAACAGCGAACAGCCACTTCAGTGCTGGTGATCGGAACCGGCGGCGCCGGGTTGCGCGCCGCCATCGAGCTCGCCGAACGCGGGGTCGACGTGCTGGTCGTCGGCAAACGCCCCAGGGCCGACGCGCACACCGCGCTCGCCGCCGGGGGCATCAACGCCGCGCTGGCCACGATGGACCCCGCCGACACGTGGCAGCAGCACGCGGCCGACACCATCAAGGAGAGCTACCTGCTCGCGAACCCCGACATCGTGCGGATCGTGGCGGAGCAGGCGCCGCGCGGCATCGCCGACCTCGAACGGTGGGGCATGCCGTTCGCCCGCGAGGCCGACGGCCGCATCTCGCAGCGGTTCTTCGGCGCGCACACCTTCCGCCGCACGTCGTTCGCGGGCGACTACACGGGCCTGGAGATCCAGCGCACGCTCGTGAACCGGGCCGCGCGGCTGGACATCCCGATCCACGACTCGTGCTACATCACGCGGATCCTGGTGCGGGACAACGTGGTCTTCGGCGCCTACGGGTTCGACCTGAACACCGGCACGCGGCACGTCTTCCACGCGGACGCGGTCATCCTCGCGGCGGGCGGGCACACCCGGATCTGGCGCCGCACGTCGTCGAGGCGCGACGAGAACACCGGCGACTCGTTCCGCCTGGCCGTGCTCGCGGGCGGGCGGATCCGCGACCCGGAGCTGGTGCAGTTCCACCCGTCGGGCCTGCTCGAACCGGAGAACGCGGCAGGAACCCTGGTGTCGGAGGCGGCACGGGGAGAAGGCGGCATCCTCACGAACGCGCTGGGGGAGCGGTTCATGGCCCGCTACGACCCGCGGCGCCTCGAGCTGTCCACTCGCGACAGGGTGGCGCTCGCCGCGTACACCGAGATCAAGGAGGGCCGCGGCACCCCGAACGGCGGTGTGTGGCTCGATGTCTCGCACCTGCCGCGCGAACAGATCATGCGCCGGCTGCCCAGGGTGTACCAGACGCTGCTCGAACTGCAGATGAAGGACATCACCCGCGAGCCGGTGGAGATCGCGCCGACCGCGCACTACTCGATGGGCGGGGTGTGGGTGTCGCCCGGCGACCACTCGACGGGCGTGGAAGGCCTGTACGCGATCGGCGAGGCGTCCAGCGGCCTGCACGGCGCGAACCGGCTCGGCGGCAACTCGCTCATCGAGCTGCTGGTGTACGGGAGGATCGTCGGCGAGGCGGCCGCCCGGTACTCCGCTTCGCTGGAAGCGCAGCACCGTTCGCACGCGGCACTGGCCGAGGCGAGGTCCGAAGTGGACGACCTGCTCCACGCGGACGGGCCGGAGAACGTCCGCGCCCTGCAACGGTCGCTGCGCAACACGATGACCGAACACGCGGGCGTCGTGCGCGACGAAGCGGGCCTGCGCAAGGGACTCGCGGAGCTGGACGAGCTCGAAGACCGGACCCGCGACGTCGGCGTGCACCCCGACCTGGCCGGGTTCCAGGACCTCGCGCACGCCTTCGACCTCAAGGCCTCGGCGATGTCGGCACGCGCCACGCTGGAGTGCGCGCTGGAACGCCGTGAGACCCGCGGCTGCCACAACAGGTCGGACTTCCCCGGCCTGGATCCGTCGCAGCGGGTGAACCTCGTGTGGTCGGGGCCCGGCCGGATCGAGCGGGAGGGGATTCCGGCGGTGCCGGAGGAGATCGCGTCGCTGATGAGGGACGTCGACACGGCGGGCAAGCTGGTCGAGTGACAGCGACGTCCTCGCCAGGACGTCTCGCCGCGGAACGATCTCCGTCCTGCCCGCGTCGAACCGCGGAACCCACTGGAGAGGAACACCGTTGCCGAACGAGGACGGGCAGGAGTCGGTCGCAGGGTGGGAGCTCACCCGCGACGGCCAACGCGAGTGGTACCGCAAGAGCCTGGCCAACGGCATCTCGGTCTACGGGCGGTGGGACGGCGAGGCGGGCGTGGTCGAGGCCGGCGTCGACCCCGCCGGCGTAGGCCGCACGCTCACCAGCAGCCGCAAGGACTTCCGCGACAAGGACGCGTTCTTCACCGCCGCCCGGCTCGTGGTCGACATGGCCGCCAACCTGCCGTCGTTCCGGGTGGGCGACGAGACCCGCGCCGAGCACCTGCTGACCGGTGAGGTGGCGGGAACCGTCGACGCGATGCCGGGCGCGAGCGACTTCCCCGAGGCGGAGCTGACGTTCACGCTCACCGACGGTCGCTCGGTCGTGCTGATCCTCACCGAGGAGCAGGCCGACGACCTCACGACCAAGATCTATTCGTTGAGCGAGCACGTGTGGTCCGAGTACCACGACGAGGACTTCGACGAGGACGGGGACACCGGGGAGAACGTGCGGGAGGCGGCCCCGGAGGTGGTCCGGCAGGTGGTCGAGGTGCCGGACGTCAGCGAGGTCGACGCCGGCCCTGACACGGGGGATGACCTGATGAAGGTGCTGGAACAGCGCTTCGGCGTCACCCGGGACTTCCTGCTGGCCCGCTTCGACTGGTCGGCGGTGGTCGTCGTCGGCGAGCCCGCCGTCAGCACGTTGCTCGATCGCGCGGACGAACTGGCCGAGGCCATCGCTCCCCACTGGTTCCCCGGTGTGGTGGAACGGCCAGGCGAGGTCTGGGTGGAGCTGCGCCGGGGGTTCAGGCCCGAGACGAGCCCGTGGGCGTGACCGGCCGATGACAGGGACATGGCGGAAGCAGCTCCCGGTCTACGTGCCGCGAGAGCACGACCGCGTGCTGAGCGAGGTGGTGGCACGAGCGGCCGCCGCACGAGCGAGCTGGCGGTGCTGGTCGGCGGAAACCGCGTCGGACGGCCCGTACCGTGGCTGCCGTCGGCCTGGCTGTCGAAGGCCGTCCCCGGTTGTCTGACCGGTCACGGCTTGAACGGCAGCAGCTCCTCCTCGACACCGGTCCTGACCACCACGCACGTCGACTCCGGCACCTCCTGCCAGGCCCCGACCAGGTCGGCCAGCGGTTCGGACACGATGAGGCGCGAGTCGTCGGTGAGGTCGTGCAGCGCCGGGTTGTCCGGGTACTGGCGGCGCAGCGTCGACACGTCGGTGCTGTGGAACAACGACCGCGACCTGCCGCGGCTCGAGTAGCGGAACGCCCAGGTCGTCGAGCCGTCGGTGACCGCGACGGTCATCTGGACCGGGTGCTCGACGCCCGCGCGCCTGCCCACGTCCTCGACGAACCCGACCATGCGCGCCACCGCGGCGGGCGGGTCCTGTTCCAGACCGAAGCTGATCGCCAGGTAGAACATGATCTCGGAGTCCGTCGAGCCCTCGATCAGCGGGAACAGCTCGGGCGCGACCGCCAGCGCCAGCTCGCGGCGGACCAGCGGGAACTTCGCGATGAGGCCGTTGTGCATCCACAGCCAGCTGCCGTGGCGGAACGGGTGGCAGTTCGACCGCTGCACCGCGCCGCCGGTCGACGCCCGCACGTGCGCGAAGACCCTGTCGGCGGTGATCTGCGCGGACAGTTCGCGCAGGTTGCGGTCGTTCCACGCGGGCTCGGTGCTGAGGAACAGGCCGGGGGTGCTCGCGTTGCCGTACCAGCCGATGCCGAACCCGTCGCCGTTCACGGCCGTCGAGCCGAGGCGGGCGTGCTTGGACTGCATGACGAGCGAGTTCTCCGGCGCGTAGAGCAGCTCCTCCAGCAAGACCGGCGAACCTGAGTACGCGAGCCACCGGCACATGACGGACCTCCTCGATCGCGGCGCTGCAGGGGGAACACGTAGCAGATCCGGATCGCGAGGTTTGCGGCGACGCGCCCTCCTCGGGCAGCATGGCTCGGGTGACGGTCCCTCCCGGCTTACGGCCCCAGCCCTATGAACGGCGCGGGGACTTCGAGACGATCGAGGTCCAGGCGCCGGTCGCGCCACCGGCCGCCCAGCCGGTCGAGCCCGCGGAAGACGCGGAGGACCGCTCGGACATCGCCGTCATCGGCCCGATCGCGGCCCTCGTGCTCGCCCTGACGATCTCCACGCTGGTCCTGGAGCACCCGGCCGCACGCGTCGTCGCCGCCGGGCTCGCCACCATCGGGTTGATCGTGGCCGTGGCCCTGATGCTGATGGCCAAGAAGCCGAAGCCGGGACGCCACGTCGCCCGGCACGCCGTCGACCCCGAGGCGACCGACCGGATCCCTCCCGGCTGGGCGGCCACCGACCAGCGCCGCTGACCGACGCCGGTCGCGCGGAGCTCACCTCAGCGTCGCGAGACCCGCCGTCGCGTACTTCTCGTCCAGGTCACCGCTGGGCGCGCCGCCCACGCCGATGCCCGCGACGGACGTGCCGTCGACCGCCACCGGGACGCCGCCGCCCAGGAACAACGTGCCGGGGATGTCCCGCAGCGTCGCGCCCTGGCCCGTGACGCGGCCGGCGAGCTCCGAGGTCGGGGCGTTGAACGACACGGCGGTGAACGCCTTGCGCCGCGCCGACTCCTCGGTCTGCGGGCCGGCGCCGTCGCCTGACAGCAGCACGACCAGATCGCCGCCGCGGTCGACGACGGCCACCGTGACGCGCTGGTTCTCCTTCTCCGCCGCGTCGAGGGTGGCCTGCGCCGCCCTGATGGCGGCGTCGACGGTCAGCACCTTCTCGGTGCGGGTGGTGGTGCGCTGGTCGGCCGCCGCGTAGCCGCCGCCGACGCTGAGCACGACCAGGGTGGCGACTGCGATCTTCTTGAGGTCCATGGCTGCAACACTGCGCTGGTCGGAGCTGGTTTTCGTGGTGGTGACGGTTGAACCCCGGTTCAACCCATCGGTTGACCCGCGGGGCCGGGAGGGGCGCCTACAGTCGCTGACGTGTGGCTGCACAGGGCGATGCATGCGGGTTTCTACGTGCTGTTGACGGCGTCGGCGGCGCGGTACGTCGCCTACCACGGCGTCGATCTCGTCGTGCTCGGTCTCGCGCTCGCGCTGGGGTTCGTCTACCCCGCGAGCGTGCGGTGGACGCGGGCGTTGCCGGTCGTGCTCGCCGTGTGGCTCGTGCTGGTGTGGCTCGCGCCGAGCTTCGGGTGGTGCGCGATCCCGTTGTTCTTCCAGTGCCTGCGCCAGCTCAAGCCGCGCGTGGCGCTGCCGATCGCGGGTGTGCTGACGGCCGCCGTGGTGCTGGCGCAGGTCCGGCTGGCCACGACGTTCGACTGGTCGCTGGTGCTCGGGCCGGTCGGGGTCGCGGTGCTCACGGCGGCGGTGTTCTTCGACCGCGCCCGCCTGCTGCACGAGGCCGGCGTGCTGGAGGAACGCCAGCGGCTCGCGCGCGAGATCCACGACACCCTCGCGCAGGGCTTCTCCAGCATCAACCTGCTGCTCTCGCTCGGCGAGACGAAGAAGGCGGCCGAGGTCGCGCGGGAGAACCTGGGCGAGGCGCGGCGGTTCGTGCGCGACCTGTCGCCGATCCACGGCACGCTGGTCGACGCTTTACGCCGGTTGGTCCCGCACGTGGAGGTGGACGGCCACCCGTACGCGCTGAGCGTGCAGACCGAGGTGGCGTTGCTGAGGGTCGCGCAAGGTGCCGTGGCCAACGTCGCCGAACACTCGGGAGCCGGCCGGGTGGAGATCACGCTGTCGTACCTGGGAGACGCGGTGGCGCTGGACGTCGTCGACGACGGCCGTGGGTTCGACTCGGCAGGGGTGAGACCGGCGGAGGGCCGCGGCTACGGGCTGGCGTCCATCCGCGGGCGCATCACCGAGCTCGGCGGCACCATGTCCGTGGAGAGCGCGCCGGGGGAGGGGACCGCAGTGGCCGTGACTGTGCCGACGCCGTGAGGGTGCTGGTGGTCGACGACCACCCGGTGGTCCGCTTCGGGCTGG
>JASLAV010000763.1 GCA_030146905.1 Lentzea sp.
CAGGCAGCGCGGACGATGTCGCTGCTGGAGCCGTGCCTGGAGCTCGTGCGCGACGACCGCCAGGACGCCACCGTCGACGTCGCGGTCGGCAAGAAGTTCGACGAGGTCAAGCCGAACAGCGATGCCCGCAAGGTGCTGGACCAGCTCACCGAGTGGGCGGCGCAGCAGCCGGACCAGCAGGGCGGTCAGGCCGCCGCGGTGGCCCCGCCGACGCTCAACCCGGACAGCCTGTCCCGCGCGCGCGACGTGACCTGCTGACTTCCCGCCCGTTCCCTCTCATCGGTACCGGCCTCGCACGGGGCTGACCTGTCGCGGCTGCCGCCGTTCATCGCCGTCTGCTCAGTCGTCGTTCTGGGCTGAGCGGACGGCTTCCACCCGTGCACGGCATCGATCCTCGCCATGCCCGACGCACCCAATCCCCGCACGGCCTGATCGCGTTGCATGCGACGCGTTGGCAGGACCTTGTGCAATAAACGTTTGCGGACGTCCGCAAACGTTTATTGCACAACCGATATATCAGTGCTCTGACCTGCGGGAACTCAGACCTTGCCGAAGCCGCACCCGACGAGTGCGTCGTGCATCGCGTCGGCGATCCCCGGCGCCGCCGCGAACGTCGCGTCCTCCCCCAGGTCCGGCGACGACCCCGGCAGGCGCACCACGGCACCGGCCTCGGCGGCGATCAGCCCACCGGCGGCCCAGTCCCACCGCCCCAGGCCGTGCTCGGTGTAGGCGTCGAGCCGGCCGGCCGCCACCGAGCAGAGGTCCAGCGATGCCGCACCGGCCCGTCGCATGTCGCGCACCCGCGTGGACATCCCGGCCCACGCCTCGGCCTGGCGCTGCCGCCGCTCCGGCCGGTACGCGAACCCGTACCCGAGAAGGGACAGCGACAGGTCGGTCGTCGCCGAGACCCGCAACGGCTGGCCGTCGAGGAACGCGCCGTGCCCGCGGGCCGCGGTCCAGATCCGCCCGGTCGCCGGCTCCACCACAGCGCCCGCGATCGACTCACCGTCGAGCTGCGCCGCGATCGAGACCGAGTACCAAGGGATTCCGTACAGGTAGTTGACCGTGCCGTCGATGGGGTCGACGACCCACGTCAGGCCCTCGACGACGGTCCCGCCCTCTTCCTCGCCGAGCACCGGTTCGCCGGGCCGCAACTCGGACAGACGCGTCCGGACGAGTTGTTCCGAGGCGCGGTCCGCGGCGGTGACGACGTCGGTGGAAGTGCTCTTGGTGTCGAACGAGACGACGGCGGAAGCACGCATGCGCTGAACAAGAGCGCCAGCCTCCTGTCCGATGGCCGTCGCGATCTCAACGAGTGGCCGGGGATCGATCACGACCGGTTCCCTCCTGCGTCACTAGCACGGGACTATCGGACAACGTCAGGCTAATGTCTGCGCACCACGGTTACTGAATCGAAGCCAGCAGGATCGAGTAGGAAGGACCACGGGGAATGGGCATCACCCGCGGGTTCGGTGTGGACATCGGCGGCTCCGGAGTCAAGGGCGGCCTGGTCGACCTCGAGGCAGGAGCACTGGACGGCGAGCGCATGCGGATCCCCACGCCTCAGCCCTCGACGCCGGAGGCGGTCGCGGAGGTCGTCGCCGAGATCGTCGAGAAGTTCCAGTGGGACGGTCCTGTCGGCATCACGCTCCCCTGCGTGGTCAAGCACGGTGTCGCCCTCAGCGCGGCGAACGTCGACAAGGGCTGGATCAACTGCGACGCGCAGCACCTCTTCGCCGAGCGCCTCAAGCGCAGGCCTGAGGACGTCGTCGTGATGAACGACGCCGACGCGGCCGGCATCGCGGAGATGTCGTTCGGCGCGGGCGTCGGCAAGAACGGGACCGTGGTGCTGCTGACGTTCGGCACGGGCATCGGCAGCGCGGTGTTCCTCGACGGCAAGCTCGTCCCGAACACCGAGTTCGGGCACCTGCAGGTCGACGGGCACGACGCCGAGAAGCGCGCGGCCGCCTCCGTGAAGGAGGAGAAGGAGCTGTCCTGGGAGGAGTGGACGCCCAGGGTCTCGCGGTACATCAACGTGCTCGAGGACCTCATCTGGCCGGACCTGGTCATCGCCGGTGGCGGCGTGAGCAAGAAGGCGCACAAGTGGCTGCCGTTGCTCAACGTGCGCACCGAGGTCGTCGCCGCGGCGCTGAAGAACGACGCGGGCATCGTCGGTGCCGCGTGGGCCGCCGCCCACGGCGTCAGGCCCTGACGACCATTCGACACCGAAACGTGTCCGACCCGCCTTACTCGATCTAGCTGCGAGAACGCAGGTGAGAGCGCCTCGAACCACCTCGGGGCGCAACACCGCGTCACCGACGTCGTTACAATGGAACGCACACCCGCCAAGCAAGATCGGCGGGGAGATCCCCTGAACTCTGGCGACCGAGGTTTCGCGCCCTCTGGTTTGCCTTGAACGACCGTCGCGAAAGGGCGTACGTGGCAGCCGCAGAAACCGCAACCCGACGCTCCAGCTCCGCCGCGAGCGCCGCCAAGACGACCAAGGCGACCGCGGCCGGCGAGGCCGAGGAGAAGCCGAAGCGCAAGACGACCGCTGCGGCAGCGAAGAAGCCCGCAGCCAAGGCCGCCGGCGCCAAGACCGCGCGCAAGCCGGCCGGCAAGGCCGACCCCGCCGCGAAGGGCGCGACCAAGAAGGCCGACGGCGACGAGCCGGAGGACATGGAAGGCGCTCCCGGCGCCGAGGACTTGGTCGACGAGGTGGAGCTGGTCGACGAGCCCGTCGTGGACGAGCCCGAGGCCGCGGAGGACCCCAAGAACGAGGGCGACTTCGTCTGGGACGAGGAGGAGTCCGAAGCCCTGCGCCAGGCGCGCAAGGACGCGGAGCTCACCGCCTCGGCCGACTCCGTCCGCGCCTACCTCAAGCAGATCGGCAAGGTCGCACTCCTCAACGCCGAGGAGGAGGTCGAGCTCGCGAAGCGCATCGAGGCCGGCCTCTACGCGGCCGAGCGCGTGCGCCGCTCCGAGGAGGAGCAGGAGAAGCTCACCCCGCAGCTCCGCCGTGACCTGCGCTGGATCGTCCGCGACGGCGAGCGCGCCAAGAACCACCTGCTCGAGGCGAACCTGCGCCTCGTCGTGTCGCTGGCCAAGCGCTACACCGGCCGCGGCATGGCGTTCCTGGACCTGATCCAGGAGGGCAACCTG
>JASLAV010000765.1 GCA_030146905.1 Lentzea sp.
GGTGCCGGCCACGTCCCGCCGCAGCCGCGCCCGGTTCGGCACCAGGCGCTCGCTCGCCCTGGCGTTGTCGGGCGAGGTCGACGAGAGCTGCCGCACGCTCGTCCACGTCCTGGACGACGCGGCGCACGTCGACTCCGCGACGGTGCGGACCGACCTGCGGCAGCTCGCCAGAACCCTCGGCAGGTGGCACAACCACGGCGCGGTGCGCGAGATCTACCCCGACCTGAAACGACTCCTCACCCACCGCTGACCGCACGCGCAGGTCAGCGCCGCCCGTTCACGCCGCACCTCCCCGGCCTCCGGCTGGTCGAGCTCGCGGAACACCGCCTCGGCAGCGTTCCAGTGCGCCACGGCCTCCGCGTGCCTGCCGAGCGCGTGCAACGTTCGCGCGACGCCGATCTCGCCGTGGGACTCGTGCGTGCGGTTGCCGGTACCGGTCGCCACGTCCAGCAGCGCCCGGTACAGCCGCAGGGCCGCGGTCAGGTCGCCGCGATCCCGCTCGGTGGCGGCGCGGTCGCGGTGCAGCCGGGCCTGGAGCTCCGCGTCGGCGACCCCGGCGGCCGCCTTGGCCGCGAGGTCGTGGTGGTGCAGTGCTTCGGGGAGCCTGCCCGCGAGCCGGTGCGCGTCGGCGATGTTGGTCAACGCGTAGGCCGCCACGCACATGTCGTCGAGCTCGACCGCGATCTCGTGCGCTTCGAGGTGGTCGGGGATGGCCTCGTCGATCATCCCGAGGTGCTGGCGGTTCGCGCCGAGGTTGTTCAACGCGTGGGCGAGGCCCTGGAGATGTCCGCTCTCACGCAGGAACCCGACCGCGGCCTCCTGCTGCCGCAGCGCGATCTCGTACCTGCCGTGCAGCTCGTGGATGTAGCCGAGCATGCTCAGCGCGTGCCCCTGCCCGCGCAGGTCCCCGCACCGCTCGTACTTCCTCAGCGCGGCCTCGTAGTGCTCCACCGCCTTGTCGTGGTCGCCGAGCTGCATGGTCGAGACGGCGATGGCGCACAGGGTCACCGCCTCGCCCGGCACGTCGCCCAGCCGTGTCCAGCGCGGCAACGCCTGCTCGGCCAGGTCGAGCGCCTCGGCGTGCCGGCCGCACCGGTCGTGCGCGGCGGAGAGGCGGAACAGCACGTGCGCCGTGCCGTAGTCGTCGTCCGGCCGCACGGAACCGACGGCGTCGATCCAGTCCTCGAAGCGGTTCGCGGTGGTGAAGTGCCGCCAGATCAACGCGGCCAGCCGCCACGCGTGGTCCGTGCCGGCCTGCCGGATCGCGGCCATGAGGTTGTCGCGCTCAGCGGTGATCCACGCCAGCGCCTCCGGCTGACCACCGAACTCCAGCCCGTGCGGGCTTTCCCGGTCCACCGCCGGCTGGACGATGCGGTCGAAGGGGTACGCGACACGAACCGCGTTCGCCAGCGTCACCAGGTAGAAGTCGAACAGGCGTGGCAACGCGTCGGCGGGCGGGGCTTCGAGCGCGGCGATCTCCTTGATGGAGTCCAGCATCTGGTAGCGGTCCGGTGCGACCTCTTCGAGCAGGCAGACCTCGTGCAGGTCGTCGAGGAGCTTGCGGGTGTCGGGGACGTCGCGGCCGATGAGGGCCGCCGCGGCGACGAGATCGACATCGGGTCCCGGCAGGTGCCCGAACAACCGGAAGACCTGCTGCAGCTGGTCGTTGAGCTGCTCGTAGGACGCGTGCACGGCGGCGGCACCGTGTTCCCGCCACGTACCGCTGTCCTCCATCAGGCCGAGGAGGTGGTCGAGCGACCACCTGTCGTGCCGGCGGAACAGCGCGGCCGCGATGTTGATCGGCATCGGGAGGTAGCCGCAGCGCTTCACCAGCCCGGCCACGTCGGCCGACCGGCCGCGGATGCGGAACGGGTCGGTCAGCGTCTGGAACATCGCCAGGGCGTCGCCGGGAGGCAGCGGGGACAACCGGAGGTGAGCGCTGATGTCGGGCTCTCCCATGTGCCTGCTCGTCACGATCGCGAAGCAGCTCCCCGCCTCTGGCAGCAGGGGCCTGACCTGGTCCGGCGACGCCGCGTTGTCCAGCACCACCAGCGTTTTCGTGCCGAAGAGGCGGGACTGGTAGAGCGTGGCCTTGCGGCCGACCGTGTCCGGGATCTGCTCGGCGGGGACCCCCTGCTCGATGAGCAGCTGGGTGAGCGCGTCGGAGATGGACGTCTCGGCCACGTTCGGGGTGAACCCGTTCAGCTTCACCAGAATCTGCCCGTCGGGGAACCGGTCCCGCAGCCGGTGTGCGGCCTCGACCGCCAGGCCCGTCTTGCCGACACCCGGTGCGCCGCTGACCCAGATGGCGCGGCGCTCGCCCGTGCCCGCCGCGGCGGACTCGATGGAGCGGAGCTCCGCCGCCCGGCCGGTGAACGCACCGGGACGGGACGGCAGCGAGCTGACCGGGTCACCCCGCCTGGCGCGTTCCGCGAGGTTGCGCAGCACCGTTCCCGGTTCGAACCCGACCTCGGCGAGCGCCTCCGCCGCGGTGTCGAAGATCCGGATCGCGCCGACCCGGTCGCCGCCCGCGATCAGCGCGCGCATCAGGAGCTCGGCGTACTTCTGGTGCTCAGGGGCGGAGCGGACCGCGCGGCGCATCCGGTCCCGTGCCGAACGGTGGTCGCCGGAGACCAGCTCCAGCTCCGCCAGGTCGCCGAGCGCGTCGAGGTAGCTCTCGTCCGGCACGATCACCTCGGTGCCGCCGACCCTGTCGATGTCGATGTCCTCCAGGAACCGGCCGCGCCACAGCGCCACCGCCTCGCGCAGCAGCTCGACGGCGCGGCGCTCGTCCTTGTCCTGCAGCGCTCGCGCGGCCTGTCGTCGCAGCCGCTCGAAGCGGATCGTGTCGATGGCGTCCTCGCCGACGCGCAGCACGTACCCGGTCGGCGTCCTCTCGATCTCCGTGCCGGTGGGCTCGAACGCCTTGCGCAGCTTGTTGATGTAGCCGCGCACCAGCGTCCTGCGCTCCGGGTTGTCCGGCCACACGATCTCGGTGATGCGTT
>JASLAV010000785.1 GCA_030146905.1 Lentzea sp.
TGCTGACCCAGGGCGTCCTGCGCTACGGCAGGGAGATCGCGTTCTCCGACGCCACGTCCTACGCGACGGCCTCCGAGGCGCGCGGCGCGTGGGACGCGCGGCTGGAGGCGCTGGTCGTCGACGGCGTCGTGCGCGGCGACCCCGAGGAGTCGCTGCTCTCCCGCGCGGCCGCGCTGGGCTGGGACCCTGCGCTCGAGGCGACGGTGCTGGTCGGCAACCCCGGCGGCGAGGACCCACCGGCGATCATCTACTCGGTGCGCAGCAAGGCGGCCCGCGCGGGACGGCCCGTGCTGCTGTCCGTGCAGGGCTCGCGGCTGGTGGTCGTGCTCGGCGGGTCGACGGAGTCCGGTGAGGACGTGCTGGGGCGCATCGCCGAGGGCTTCGGCGAGGGTCCCGTGGTGGCGGGGCCCACCGTGCCCAGCCTGGCTGAGGCCCACCGCAGTGCCAGCGACGCGCTGAGCGGGCTGCGGGCGGTCGTCGGCTGGCCGGCGGCACCCAGGCCGGTCCGCTCGCTCGACCTGCTGCCGGAACGGGCGCTCGCGGGCGACCCGGAGGCCGAGTGGCAGCTCGTCGACGGGGTCGCCAGGCCGCTGGAGGACGCAGGCGGCGCGCTGCTGGAGACCGTGGACGCGTTCCTGGAGGTCGGTGGCGTGCTGGAGACGTGCGCGAGAAGACTGTTCGTGCACCCGAACACGGTCAGATATCGCCTTCGGCGCGTTCAGGAAATGACCGGAAGAAATGCACACGACGCTCGAGACGCACTTGTGCTTCGCGTCGCTTTGTCCGTAGGACGCCTTGCCCGCTCCCGGGGCCTGTGGTAACGATCGAACTGTGACGGAGTTCGCACACATCCGTTGGGGTGAGGGCCAAACGACAGCACACGGCGCTGAGCTGCGCGGACGTCGCGGACGGTTCACCTGTCCGACACTTTTGTAGGATCTCTACAAATACGATCGCAGTACTTGGTTCTTTGCGGCATGGGGTAGCGGTGGGTCCACCAGCTTTAGTAATCGACGTGATCGCACTCCTCGCGCCCGGACAAGGGTCCCAGACGCCCGGCATGCTCACCCCCTGGCTCGAACTGGAGGGGGCTGAGAAGCAGGTGCGGACGTGGTCCGACATCACGGGCCTCGACCTCGTGCGTCTCGGCACGACCGCGGAGGCAGAGGAGATCGTCGACACCGCCATCACCCAGCCGCTGGTCGTGGCCCTCGCGCTGCTCGCGTTCGGTGAGCTGCGCCGCCGCGTCGAGCTGCCTGCCGACGTGGTCGTCGCCGGCCACTCGGTCGGTGAGCTGGCCGCCGCGTCGATCGCGGGCGTGATCAGCGCCGACGACGCGGTCGCACTGGCCGGTGTGCGCGGTGCCGCGATGGCACGGGCGTGCGCCCTCGAGCCGACCGGCATGGCCGCGGTTCTCGGCGGCGACGAGCAGGAGGTGCTCGCGCGCCTCGATGAGCTCGGTCTCGTGCCCGCCAACCGCAACGGCGCCGGCCAGATCGTCGCGGCGGGCCCGCGTCCCGCCCTCGACGAGCTCGCGGAGAACCCGCCGGGCACGGCGAAGGTCCGCAAGCTGGCCGTCGCGGGCGCGTTCCACACCAAGTACATGGCGCCCGCGGAAGACGCGGTGCGCGCGCGTGCCGCCGAAGTCGCCACGCACGACCCGTCGCTGCCGCTGCTGTCCAACAAGGACGGCCAGGGCGTGACCGGGGGCGCGGAGGTGCTGAGCCGCCTGGTCTCCCAGGTCACCAGCCCCGTTCGCTGGGACGTCTGCCAGGCGACCCTCGTCGAGAAGGGCGTCGCCGGTGCCGTCGAGCTGCCGCCCGCCGGCACTCTCACGGGTCTCGCCAAGCGTGCGATGAAGGGCACCGCCACCCTCGCCATGAAGACCCCTGACCAGATCGAGAAGGTCGCGGAGCTCATCGACACCGTTGGAGCTGACAAGTGACGACCTTCCAGGCCCCGCGGGCATCCGCGGGTAGCCGCATCATCGGCCTCGGCAGCTATCAGCCGGAGACGGTGGTGAGCAACCACGACCTCGCGCAGCGCATGGACACCTCGGACGAGTGGATCCGCGAGCGAGTCGGCATCGTCAACCGCCACGTCGCGGCCAAGGACGAGGGCGTCGTGGACATGGCCGTCACGGCGGGCACGAAAGCGATCGAGGACGCGGGTCTCACCCCTGCCGACATCGGTGGCGTGATCGTGGCGACGTGCACCATGCCGTCGACCATCCCGAACGCCGCCGCCCAGGTCGCCACGAAGCTCGGCATCCAGGCCGCCGCCGCGTTCGACCTCAACGCCGCGTGCGCGGGCTTCTGCTACGCCGTCGCGACCGCGGCGGACATCGTCCGGGCGGGCACGGTGCGCAACTTCCTCGTCATCGGCGCGGAGAAGCTCACCGACTGGACCCACCAGGACGACCGCTCGACCGCGATCATCTTCGCGGACGGCGCGGGTGCCGTCGTGGTCGGCGCCAGCGACACGAACGAGATCGGCCCCGTCGCGTGGGGCTCGGACGGCTCGATGTCCGAGGTCATCCGGATCGACGACCGCGACTCGTTCATCCACCAGGAAGGCCAGACGGTCTTCCGGTGGGCGACGACCCAGGTCGCACCGGTCGCGATCCGTGCCGCCGAGCTCGCGGGTGTCGCACTGTCCGACGTGGACGTGTTCGCCCCGCACCAGGCGAACCTGAGGATCATCGAAGCGATCGCCAAGCGCCTGCAGAAGAATGGTGCGCGCGAGGACCTGAAGGTCGCTCGAGACATCGTCGAGTCCGGCAACACGTCCTCGGCCTCGATCCCCATGGCGCTGGACCACATGAGGTCGGCGGGCGAGATCTCCCCGGGAGATGTCGTGCTGATGGTCGGCTTCGGTGCCGGCCTGTCCTACGCGGGACAGGTGGTCCGATGCCCGTGAGTCCCACCCAGAGTTTTTCCACCGTTTCAATCGAAAGGGAACTTCAGTGAGCGACAACGTCCTGTCCGGTCTTGCCGAGATCGTCGAAGAGGTCGCCGGTGTGGCCGCCGACGACGTCACCGCTGATAAGTCCTTCGTGGACGACCTCGACATCGACTCCCTGTCGATGGTCGAGATCGCCGTCCAGGCTGAGGACAAGTTCGGCGTGAAGATCCCGGACGACGAGCTGGCCAACCTCAAGACCGTTGGTGACGCGGTGAACTACATCACCAGCAACAAGTGAGTTCCGGCATCGAGGTCGTCATCACCGGGCTGGGTGCCACCACCCCGCTCGGCGGTGACGTCACGTCGACCTGGGACGCGCTCCTGGCCGGCAAATCCGGGGTCCGCCCCATGACCCACGACTGGGTCGAGAAGTACGACTTGCCGGTCAAGATCGCCTCGCAGCTCGTCGTAGACCCGACCGAGGTGCTCCCCCGAGTAGAAGCACGCCGTCTGGACCGCTCCGAGCAGGTCGCCATCGTGGCGTCCCGCCAGGCGTGGTCCGACGCCGGCCACAACGACGACACCGTCGACCGCCAGCGCCTCGCCGTCATCATCGGCACGGGCATCGGCGGCGCGATCACCCTCCTGACC
>JASLAV010000807.1 GCA_030146905.1 Lentzea sp.
CCGAACACCGCGGCGCCGAGCGCGAAGCTGCGGCTGAACGGCGTGCGGCCGGTGAACCAGCGCTTCGACAGCGCGTAGGCCGTGGCGAACACCAGGCCCACCGCGATGCCGACGATCACCACGCCGAGCATGCCGCCCACGACCTGGGCGCCGCGGCTGACCAGCTCTTCCTCGCCGTGCGAGTGCGTGTGACCGTCACCGGGGGAGCCCCTGGCCTCCTCGACCGCGAGCGCGGCGCGGATGGGGATCTCGGTGACCAGGAGCTGCACCGACGCGGAGGCGGCACCGGCGATGGCGCCCGCCGCCAGCCCTCGCAGCGCGAGGGACCTGTACGTCGTGGTCATCTGCGTGATCAGCGGGTCTGATCAGTGGCAGGGGACGCCGAGCGCGTGCCGGCCGTCGTGGAAGAACTCGTGCAGCAGCTCCGAGCCCGCGCCGAGCGCGAGGCCGTTCTCCTGCAGGACCAGGTACGTGACGATCAGGCCGAGAAGTGCGGCGGCGAAAGCCCACCTGGGCACCGGGACGGCGGACAGACTTGCTGCGGGGCTCGTCATGACGGGCTCCTCCATACCTCGTGGAAGGTCAACTCTCCTGGCGGCGCCGCAGCCGGTCTCCTGACTCCCGGATCAACGCTGCCCCCGCGTCTTCCCAGTCCCGGCGGGGACCAGTGACGTGCTCGGCGGGGATCGCTTCCCGGTCACAGTGGCGAGGACCGCGCCGGATTCACACCGGCTTCCCGTCACTGCGGCGCGTGCACCGTAAGTTGGCCGGTCCGCCGAGCACAACCGGCCATAAGAGTTGTTGCGCCGCTCACTTCACGAGTGGACAGTCACCACACTTCCCACCTGCGGCGACGCGGTAGTACAGGCAGCAGCTCCTGCGCCGGAACACGATCTCGCCGGGGAGGGAGACGAAGTCCCCCGCGTGTTCGAACGGTGGCGCGCTCATCAGCCGCACTCCGCGCAGCTCCGCTTCCTCCGCCGTGAGCACGCCCGCGCGCACGACCGTTCTCAGCGCGCCGGCGATGTTCGACATCGCGTTGCCCCACAGCAGCCCGCGCGCCACCGGCACCTCGGCGTGGATCGCCTCCACCACGGGCGCGAGCGCCTCGGCGGCGGGCGGGCCCAGCCTCGGCAGGTCGATGCGGACGCTCAGGCCGTTCACCGGGTCGTGGTGCCACCAGAGGTTCTCCGGCCGCACGTCGACCGGGATGTCCGCGGCCGTGAGCGGGCTCAGCAGCCGCGCGGTGTAGCTGAGGAAGAACAGGCTCGCCGCGACGCGTGGTTCCTCCGCCTCGTACCGGTTCGCGATGGCGTCGATCGTGGTCCTGAGGGCGGGACCTTCGAGCAGTGCCGTCCCCGGCAGCCACGACTCGTCGGGACGGCCCACGTCCAGGGCGAAGAACGGGTTGATCCCGCGCACCCGGCGCAGCGCTTCGAGGACCTCGGCGAACTCAGACACGGAAGTTCACGCTACTGGGTGTCCATGCAGGACAAATCACGTCCAGGACATGGGACAGGTGCGACCGCGGTGTGGACGGGGGTGCGCGGGATGGGAGGATGTCGAGTCGTGAAGACCTTCGACTCCCTGTTCGCCGAACTGACCGAACGAGCCGCCACCAAGCCGGCGGGTTCCGGCACCGTCGCAGCGCTCGAGGCCGGCGTCCATGCGCAGGGGAAGAAGGTCCTGGAGGAGGCGGGCGAGGTCTGGATCGCCGCCGAGTACGAGTCGGACGAGAAGCTCGCGGAAGAGATCTCGCAGCTGCTGTACCGCCTCCAGGTCATCATGCTGGGCCGCGGCCTGACCCTCGAAGACGTTTACAAGTACCTCTGACGGAGAGATTCACATGCTGCGCGTAGCAGTCCCGAACAAGGGCGCGCTCGCCGAACGCGCCTCCGCCATGCTGACCGAGGCCGGCTACCGGCAGCGGCACGAGCCGCGCGACCTGACCGTGCTCGACCCGAACAACGACGTCGAGTTCTTCTTCCTGCGCCCCAAGGACATCGCGATCTACGTGGCGTCCGGCGACCTGGACCTCGGCATCACCGGCCGTGACCTGGCCGCCGACTCGGGCGCCGACGACAACGGCTCCTCGGTCGAGGAGCTGCTGGCACTGGGCTTCGGCTCGTCCACCTTCCGCTACGCCGGGCCTCGCGGCACGGACTGGAAGGTCGAGGACCTGGAGGGCAAGCGCCTCGCCACCGCCTACCCGAGGCTGGTGGGCCGCGACCTGCGGGCCCGCGGCATCAACGCCCAGGTGATCCGCCTCGACGGCGCCGTCGAGATCTCGATCCAGCTGGGTGTTGCGGACCTGATCGCCGACGTCGTGGGCTCCGGCCGCACGTTGCGCCAGCACGACCTGGTGGCGTTCGGCGAGCCGATCTGCGAGTCGGAGGCCGTGCTCGTGCACCGCGCGGGCTCCGAGCTGACGAAGGCGAAGAAGCAGCTGACGGCCCGCCTGCAGGGCGTGGTGTTCGCCCAGCAGTACCTGATGCTCGACTACGACTGCCCGCGCACGCTCCTGGACCAGGCGGTCGGCCTGACGCCGGGCCTGGAGTCGCCGACCGTCGCCCCGCTGGCCGACGACAACTGGGTGGCCGTGCGCGCGATGGTGTCGCGCAAGGAGGCGAACCAGGTGATGGACGAGCTGGCCGCGATCGGTGCCAAGGCGGTGCTGGCGTCGGACATCAGGTTCTGCCGCCTGTGATCCTGGAACAGGCGGTCCTGGACGTGGTGCCAGGACTCGAGTCCGAGTTCGAGTGGGCGTTCGGCGAGGCGCGGGAGCTGATCTCCGCCTCGCCGGGCTTCCTCGGCCTCGAACTGCTGCGCTGCCTGGAGACGCCGTCGCGCTACCTGCTGCTGGTGCGGTGGGAGTCGCTGGAGGCGCACACCGTCGGCTTCCGGCAGGGGCCGTCGTACGAGCGCTGGTCGTCGCTGCTGCACCGGTTCTACTCGCCGTTCCCCGTGGTGGAGCACTACTCCAGCGCTCTGAGCACCTCGTCGTCCGTGGTCTGATCGAACACCTCGTACCACCGGCTGACCGCGCCGAAGCGCCGCGGGACCAGCAGTGCCACGACCGGTGTCGTGAACGTGGCGAGCGATTCCCTCGCGGCCACCGGTATCGCGAGGGTCGTGCTCTTCGGGCCGTGGTCGCTGAGCGAGCGCAACGCCGCCTTGGCCGTGACGCCCGTGGCGAGTCCGTCGTCCACCAGGATCACGTCTCGCCCGGTGATGCTCGGCGGTTCGTCCCTGCGGTAGAGGGCGGTGCGCCTTCTCGCTTCCGCTCGTTCTTCGTCGCACCTGCCGGCCAGCTGGTCCTCGGTCAGCTTGAGCGTTCTCAGGACGTCCTGGTCGTAGAACGGGTCGCCGTCCGCCGTGACGGCTCCCACGCCGTACTCGGGGTGGCCCGGGGCGCCGATCTTGCGCGCGACCACCACGTCCAGCCGGGCTTTCAGGGCTTTCGCGACCTCCGCCGCGACCGGGACCCCGCCGCGGGCGAGGCCCAGGACCAGCGGGTCGTGCCACGGTCGAGCGGCGAGTCGCGCCGCGAGCGCGCGGCCCGCTTCCCGCCGGTTCGCGAACCTCTTCACAGTCCGGCTGACGCTACGCGGTCCTCGTCGGCCGCGGCCAGCCAGAAGAACACCGGCGGCAGCACCAGTTCGAGTGCGATCAGCGGGAGCTGGAACCAGTGCGGCTGCCCGTGCACCGCCAGCGACAGCACCCTCCCGGCCGCAGACAGCGCGAACACGCCGGCCAGCCACCGGACGGCGGTGGCCGGGATCGGCCTCTGCCGGGCCACCCAGACCCAGGCCAGGCCGTACCCGAGGAAGATCGCGTTGTAGAAGCGCTCGCGGCTGTCGACCGTCGCCCCGGCGTCCTCCGCGCCCGGCACCGACGCGACGCCC
>JASLAV010000867.1 GCA_030146905.1 Lentzea sp.
CCGGACTTGACCAGGTCGGACCACTCGGCGGCACGTGACTCCAGCACGCCGAGGAGGTGCTCGAAGGCCGGGATCACGTCCTTCACGACGGCCTCGGTGGCGGCCACGCGCAGCGTTGTCGGGAACGTGTCGTTGGACGACTGCGACGCGTTGACGTGGTCGTTCGGGTGCACGTCGCGGCCCAGCGACCGGGTCGCCAGCGTCGCGATGACCTCGTTGGCGTTCATGTTCGAGGAGGTGCCCGAACCCGTCTGGAAGACGTCGACCGGGAAGTGCGCGTCCCACTTGCCGGCGGCCACCTCGTCGGCGGCGGAGGCGATGGCGGAGGCGACGTCCTCGTCGAGCACGCCGAGGCGGGCGTTCACCCTGGCCGCGGCGCCCTTGAGCAGGCCGAGAGCCCTGATCTGGGCGCGTTCCAGGCCTCGACCGGAAATCGGGAAGTTCTCGACCGCGCGTTGTGTTTGGGCGCGCCACAATGCGTCGACCGGCACGCGGACCTCACCCATCGTGTCGTGCTCGACGCGGTACTCCTGTTCAGACATACCCCGAGTCTCTATCGTCGATCACAGCACTGCCACCCACCACTGGCAGAAGGGCCTCTCATGGAGCGTGACGTCGACCTCCTCATCGTGGGCGCTGGACCCACGGGGTTGTTCGCCGCCTACTACGCGGGCTTCCGGGAAATGAACGTCGCCGTGGTCGACGCCCTGCCGGAACCGGGCGGTCAGGTCACGGCGATGTATCCGGAGAAGATGATTTACGACGTGGCCGGCTTCCCCGCGGTCCGCGGTCGCGACCTCGTCAACGGCCTGGTGGAGCAGGCGGGCCAGTTCAAGCCGCAGTACCTGCTCGGCAGGCAGGCGCGCACCTTCGAGTCCATTGAGGACGGTGCGCGGATCGGTCTCGCGGACGGGACCGTGATCAACACGAAGGCCGTGCTGATCACGGCGGGCATGGGTGAGTTCAACCCGCGTCCGCTGCCCGCGGGCAACGGGTGGCTGGGGCGCGGCATGGTCCACTTCGTGCCGGTGCTGGCGGAACACGCCGGGCAGCACGTGGTGATCGTGGGCGGCGGCGACTCGGCGTTCGACTGGGCGCTCGCGCTGCACCCGATCGCCGCCAGCGTCACGATCGTCCACCGCAGGGCCAACTTCCGCGCGCACGCCGCCACCGTGCGGCAGGTGAGGGAGCTCGGCGTCGAGATCATCACGGACGCCGAGGTGCTGGAGCTGCGCGGCGATCCTCTGTCCGAGGTAGACGTCAAGGTCAAGGGCGAGGACGTCAAGACGCTGCCGGCGCAGACCGTCGTCGCGGCACTCGGGTTCACGGCCGACCTCGGCCCGATCGAGTCGTGGGGACTCGAGCTCGACCACCGTGCGGTCGTCGTCGACACCACGATGAGGACCAAGCTGGACCGGGTCTACGCGGCGGGCGACGTCGCGCAGTACCCCGGCAAGGTCAAGCTCATCGCCACCGGGTTCGGCGAGGCGGCGACCGCGGTCAACAACATCGCGGTGCTGGTCAACCCGTCGGCGCACCTGTTCCCAGGCCACTCCAGCGACGGCAGCTGAGGCGGTGCCGGGCGCGGACCGGCGAACAACCAGCTTCACGGACGACGGCGCTCGGATCGCAGCGCTGAGCGGACAGCCTGCTGTCCACCGTCTCGATGAGACGGTGGACAGCAGGCTGTCGGATTCGAGTTAGGGCAGTACCTGTACCTGCTCACCGATCATCAGGTTGTCGTAGAAGACCTGCGAGGCGTCCAACGACATCCGGATGCAACCGTGCGACTGGACGTTCGTGTCACCCTGGTGGAACGCGATACCGGTCGTGGTGAAGTACACCGCGTTCGGCATCGGACCGTTGTAGGGGACACTCCAGTCGTTCTTCACCTTGCGCAGCACCGAGAACGTGCCCACCGGGGTCTCGTACCCCGGCTTTCCGTGGCTGATCCGGACCGGGCCGTAGCTCGTCTTGCCGTTGAAGACCAGCCACGCCTGGTTCGAATGCTTGACCAGGCACGCTCCGTTGTGGACGGTGCAACCCGCCTGAGCCTGCGCGGGTACCGCGAAACCGAGGATCAGGAGCACCGTCGCGATCAGAACTCGCATCTCTCATCACCCCTCGGTAGTGGAGTAGCCACTGCGAGGTGATCTGAATCATAGATTTATGCGAGTTTGAAGTTGATCATCAAGCGACCACCTGCACGGTCTCGCCGATCGCGAGGTTCTTGAAGTAGAACTGCGCCGACGCCGGGTCGAGGTGGATGCAGCCGTGCGACGGCTCGGTCAGCGAACCCTCGTGGAACGCGATGCCGCTGTGCGTGAAGTACGTCGACCACGGCATGGGCCCGTTGTAGGGCCGGCTCCACTCGTCCTTCACCTTGCGCAGCACCGGGAAGTCACCGAGCGGCGTCTCGTAGCCCTTGCGCCCGTGGGTGATCGGCACCGGGCCGTAGGCGATCTTGTCGCCGCGCAGGACCCACGTCTGGTTCGTGGAGAGCTGGATGCACGCGCCGTCGCTGATGGAGCACGGCGTCGGCTTCACGACCGGCGGGGGCGGAGGCGGCGGGGGAGGCGGTGTCGACGAGGACGGCGGCGCGACCGACGAGGACGACGGAGGTGGTGGCGCCGTAGGAGTCTCAGCGCGCACGGCCCCCTGCGTGCACCCCGCCACCGACATCAACGCGACCGCCGCCAACAGCATCCGCATCACGTGCCCCCATTGCTCGTCCCATCCCTTGCCGATGTAGACGACCGACGGATCACCCTGGTTGCAACGCGGAGGGCCCGCCTCCCATAACGGTTGGGAGACGGGCCCTCGGAATGCGTTTACCGGGTTACAGACCGCCCACGTTCGAGCTGATCCACGAGCGGTAGTAGGCGACGTCCACGTAGATCGACGGCGCCTGGGCGCAGTTCGCGCCGCCACCGGAACGGCTCGTCGCGCCGATCAGCTCCCAGCGGCCGGACACGGACTTCACCTGCGGGCCACCGGAGTCGCCGTAGCAGGCGCCCTTGTTGCCGCCGGTGTTGTTCGTGCAGATCTCCGACGCGGCGCTGATGCCGGAGCACCGGCTGTCCGCGACGATCGAGGTGTTGAGCTCCTGCAGGGTCACGGGAGCGCCACAGGCACCGCGGACCGGGCAGGTCTGGCCCCAGCCGATGATGCGGGTCGCCGTGCCGACGGCGCCGGACGCCGTCGGGATGGTGATCGGGGCCTGGCTGACCGAGGTGTTGAGCTGCACCACCGCCAGGTCGGCCGACGGGTGCAGGACCACTCGCGAGGCACCGGTGGTGGTGCCGCCGCTGGTGCGGTTCGTGGTGCCGATCCGGGTGCGGATCGAGGCCGCGGAGGAGCCCTGGACGCAGTGCTTCGCCGTGACGACCCAGTTGGCCTTGATCAGCGAGGCGCCGCAGAAGTGGCTGCCGGAGGTGCTCTGCAGGGACACCATGAACGGGTAGACCTGCGAGGCGTTGGTGCCACCGACGATCATCGGCGTGACTTCGCCGTCAGCGGTGGGAGCGGGAGCCGCGGTGGCCGCGGCGGCGGAGGCGAGCAGGGCGCCAGCCGCTACGGCGATTGCGGAGAACAACGAACGTGCCCTCATCGTTGAGTGTCCTTTCCTGAACCCGGCGCAGGGTTGCCGGGGTCAGGACGGAAACTAAGGACGAACGTCACATCGTCACTAGGGTCACTCGTCTGGTTACCGAGCGTTCACATTTCACAGAAGGCGGGACTTCACGGCAGCGGCTGCTGCACGTCCTCGGGCAGGTCGAAGTCGACGGAGGCGTATTCGCGCAGCTTGTGGAGGCTGTGGAAGCCGTCGATCATGCGCACGGTGCCGGACTTGGACCGCATGACGATCGACTGGGTCGTGCAGCCGCCCGCCCGGTAGTGCACACCGCGCAACAGGTCGCCGTCGGTCACACCCGTCGCGCAGAAGAAGACGTTGTCACCGGAGACGAGGTCGTTCGTGGTGAGCACGCGGGACAGGTCGTGGCCCGCGCCGATCGCCTTCTCGCGCTCCTCGTCGTCCTTGGGCCACAGCCGGCCCTGGATCGCACCGCCGACGCACTTGAGGGCCGCCGCCGCGATGATGCCCTCCGGCGTGCCACCGATGCCCACGAGCATGTCCACGCCCGAGGTGGGGCGTGCCGCAGCGATCGCGCCGGCGACGTCGCCGTCGGAGATGAAGTGGATGCGGGCGCCCGCCTGGCGGACCTCCTGCACGATCTTCTCGTGGCGCGGCCGGTCGAGGATGCACACGTTCACGTCGGAGACGTCGCTGTGCTTGGCCTTCGCGACGCGGCGGATGTTCTCCACGAGAGGCGCGCTGATGTCGATGACGTCGGCGGCCTCCGGGCCGACGGCGAGCTTCTCCATGTAGAACACGGCGGACGGGTCGAACATCGCCCCGCGCTCGGCCACCGCCAGCACGGCCAGCGCGTTCGGCATGCCCTTGGCCAT
>JASLAV010000905.1 GCA_030146905.1 Lentzea sp.
CGCGACGATCTTCCTGTTCACGCTGGTGCTGTCGGGTTTCTTCGACGCCATGGGCACCATCACGTCGGTGTCGGACGAGGCGGGCCTCACCCGTGACGGCCGCGTCGAGGGCATGGGCAGGATCCTGGTGGTCGACGGCGCGGGCGCGATCGCCGGTGGTGTCACGGGATCGGCTCCGAACACCGTGTTCCTGGAGTCGGCCGCGGGTGTCGGCGAGGGCGCCAGGACCGGTCTGGCCTCCGTGGTGACCGGCGGGCTGTTCCTGGTGGCACTGCTCTTCACGCCGCTGGCGGCCATCGTGCCCGCACAGGCGGCGGCACCGGCGCTGGTCGTGATCGGCGGCATGATGATGACCCAGATCCGCCGGATCCCCTGGCACGAAACGGACTTCACGATCCCGGTGTTCCTGACCGTGGCGATCATCCCGTTCACCTACTCGATCACCAACGGCATCGGCGCGGGTCTCGTGTCCTACGTCGTGCTGCGGATCTGCAAGGGCCGCTGGCCGGGCTGGCTGATGACCGGCCTCGCCCTGATGTTCGCCGTGTACTTCGGCGTGGACCTGATCACCGGCAGATGACCGTTCTTCTTCCCAGGAGGTTCGATGCGTGACCTGGCGTCGACGCTGCTGTCGTGGGACCGGTTCGCGGTCGCCTCGGTGGTGGCCGTGCGCGGCAGCGCGCCCCGGCCGGTCGGGGCCGCGATGGCCGTCGGTCCCTCGGGCGAGGTGATCGGCAGCGTGTCCGGCGGCTGCGTGGAGGCGGAGGTCTACGAGCTCGCGCAGACGGTGCTCTCCGGCGCCGAGCCCGTGCTGGCGACGTTCGGCTACTCCGACGACACGGCGTTCGCGGCCGGGCTGACGTGCGGCGGCTCGCTGGACGTGCTGGTGCAGCGCGACAGCCCGTCGTTGCGCGCGGCCCTCCAGGCCTCTGTGGACGGACACCCGGTCTCGGTGCGCTTCTCCGCGGAGGACCGCGTCTTCACCGAGTCGTGGATGCCTCCGCCCCGCCTGCTGGTGTTCGGCGCCATCGACCACGCCGCCGCCGTGGCCGAGATCGGGCGTTTCCTCGGCTACCACGTGACGGTGTGCGACGCCCGTCCCGTGTTCGCCACCCCCGAACGTTTCCCCGCGGCGCACTCCGTCGTCGTCGACTGGCCGCACCGCTACCTCGCGTCCACCCGCACCGACTCCGACACCGCGATCGTCGTGCTGACGCACGACCCGAAGTTCGACATCCCGGTCCTCACGGAGGCGCTGTCACGTCCCCTCGCCTTCGTGGGTGCCCTGGGCTCTCGCCGCACGCACGACGAACGCCTCGCGCGCCTGCGTTCCGGGGGTGTGCCCCCAGCGGCGCTGGCGCGGCTGCGTTCCCCCGTCGGCCTCGACCTGGGCGGACGCACCCCGGCGGAGACCGCGGTCTCGATCGCGGCCGAGCTCGTCGCCCTGCGGCACGGCGGCACAGGGCTGCCGCTGTCCTCCCTGTCCACCCCGATCCACCGAACCTCGGAGAGCCATGGCACTGATCTTCCTCAACGGCGGCGGCATGAAGGGCGGACCGCTGCACCCGCAGCTGCAGGGGACGCCGATGGTGTGCCGGGTGCGCAGTGCGCCCAGGTACCGGTACTTCTCGGTGCGGGGGAAGTTCCCCGCGATGCACGAGTCGGGCTCGGCCCAGGTCGTCGGTGAGCTCTACGACCTGCCGCTGAAGGTCCTGCGCGACCACCTCGTACCGGCGGAGCCGCCGGAGCTGGAGATCGGCGTCATCGAACTGGAGGACGGCAGCGCCGCCCTCGCCACGGTGCTGCGCTCCGAGATGGTCGACGAACTACTCCGATCAGGTGACATCGAGGACATCTCGTATCTGGGCGACTGGCGGGAGTTCCTACATCGCGAGGGGTGAGGGAGTGGCAAGGGGGAGTTGCCGCAAGGCGGCGGGACCAACCGAAGTGGTCCCGCCGCGGGGGTCCTCCTCACCCGCTCATCGCCCGCGGCCGCGCAGCAGCCCGCGCTCGTACGCCACCGCGACCGCCGCCGCCCTGTCACCGACGCCGAGCTTCGCGTAGACGTGCAGCAGATGCGTCTTGACGGTCGCCTCGCTGATGAACAGCGCCGCGGCCACGGCCCGGTTCGTCGATCCCTTGGCCACCAACGCCAGCACGTCGAGCTCCCGCGTGGACAACGGCTCCAGCGCGGGCTCCCGCACCTGCCCCAGCAACCGCGTGGCCACCGCGGGTGACAACACGGCCTCTCCCGAGTGCGCCGCGCGAATGGCCCGCTGCAGCTCGTCGCGAGGCGTGTCCTTCAACAGGTACCCGGTGGCACCGGCCTTGATCGCGGGCAACACGTCCCGATCGGTGTCGTAGGTGGTGAGCACCAGCACCCGGCACGGATGGCCGCGCAGCCGTTCGATGGCCGACAACCCGTCGGAGCCCGGCATCCGCAAGTCCATGAGCACCACGTCGGGCCCGAGGGCCGTGACCACGGCAACCGCCTCGTCACCCGAGGCCGCCTCGCCCACGACCTCGAAGTCGGGCGCGGACAACATGCCGCGCAGTCCGTCGCGCACGACGGGGTGGTCGTCGACGATCACGAGCCTGATCACGCGCACACCCTCGTCGTCGTGGTGCCACGTGCGAACCGCACGCCGCCTCTTCCCCTGCGGCCAGTGACCACGCCACTCACGCTCGCACCCCCGAACTCCTCCTCGCCCACGCCGGCTCCTCCCACCAGGCACGCACCGATCACGCCACCGCTGCCGTCCTGCACCCTCACGCCGGCACCCGAGCCGAGATCGCCGTCCCCGCCCCCAGCTCCGACTCCACGAACAGCACCCCCGACAGCCGGTTCACCCGGTGCCTCATCGCGGTCAGCCCGAAACCGGACGACGGCACCGCCAGGTCGAAGCCCACCCCGTCGTCGCGGACGTCCAGCGTCACCACGTCCTCCATGTAGGACAGCGTCAGGCCCACGCGGGACGCCGAGGCGTGCTTCGCCACGTTCGCCAACGCTTCCTGGGCGGTGCGCAGCAACGCCACCTCCACCTCCGGGTGCATCGCGCGGGCGGCACCGGTCAGCGTCACCGCCACCGGTACGCCGTAGACCGCGGACCAGCCCGACGCCACCTCGTCCAGCGCCTCCGGCAGTGCCGCCGAGTCCAGTGCGGGCGGGCGCAGGGCGTGCACGGAGCGACGGGCCTCCGCCAGGTTCGAGCGCGCCAGATCGACCGACACCGCCACGCGGCGTTCCCAGTCGGCGGGGGTCGCCGCCGACAGTTGCGTGATGATGCCGGTCAGGCCCTGGGCGAGGGTGTCGTGGATCTCGCCGGCCATGCGGTGGCGCTCGTCCTGCACACCCGCCTCGTGCGCCTGCACCAGGAGCTGGGCGTGCAGACCCTCGTTCTCCTCCAGCAGCTCCTTGCGCAGCCGGGACTGCTCCGTCGTCACGTGGCCGACGTAGGTGAAGGTGCACGCCACCACCACGAACACCGACAGCAGCAGCCAGAACGCCGGTCGTTCTCCCGGCGGCGGGTAGCCGCCGAACAGCGACAGCGTCGCCAGCCCCGCGGTCGCCGCCACCACGATGAACATCCAGCGACCGCGCAGGACCTCGCTCGCGTGGACGTAGACCGCGTACGACACCGCGCCGAACCAGTGCTCGCGCATGCCCAGCACCGCGTAGAACACGACCATGCCACCGATGAAGACGGCCATGAGGTCCGTGCGCTCGCGCCACCGCGGGTGCAGCGTGAACCACCACGCCATCCACACGTAGCCGAACGCCACGACGCCGTAGGTGAACCAGCGCTCCGGGGCCGGGTGCGCGGTGAAGATCACGTACAACACCGTCGTCACGGTCAGCACGAAGTACGGGATCACGTGGGCGATCGCGCCGAGCCTGCGCTCCCACCTGTCCAACGCGGCCATGTCCACGAGCTACTCCCAGCGGAACGTTCTGGCCGCGACGGTACCCGCCACGAGGCCCACCAGTCCCATGACCGCGAGATGCCTCCAGTCCGGCGCGGTGCCGAGCCACGCCTGTTGCAGGGCCTCCACTCCCGGAGGCACGTACGAACCGATCTCCTGGATCGCCGAGGGCAGCATGAACCGCGGCAGGTACACGCCGCCGAAGAACATCAGCAGCATGAACACCGCCGTCGCCCAGCCACCGGCTGCCCGCGCGTTCGGGGCCAGTGCGGCGATCACCAGTCCCAGCGCGAACATCCCCGCGCCTCCCAGCAGCACGGCACACGCCAGGCCGAGTGGATGGTGAGGCAGGTCTACGCCGAACACGACGTATGCCACCAGGATGGTGAGCAGCACCGACAAGATCGTCGCCGCGAAGTTGACCACCATCTGGCCCACCAGCAGCCGCGCCGGGTGCATGGGCGTCGTCGACAACCGCCGCAGCACGCCCTTCTCCCGATAGGTGGCCACGACCGTGGGAAGGCGCTGCAGTCCGATGAACCCCAACGTGAACACGACCAGCGACGACAGATAGCTGTCGATGAACCGCAGCCCGCCGAACTCCGGAGCGGGCGTCCGCAGCACCGGAATAGCCCCGAGCACCAGCAACAGCAGCGACGGGAACACCACCGCGAACAACGAGCTCAGCCGGTCGCGGAGGAACAGCCGTGCTTCGATCTCAATGATCCGCAACATCACTACCCCCGGTCAGTTCCACGTAGGCGTCGTCCAGCGACACCTGGTCGACGCGCAGTTGCCGCGCCACGACCTGCTTGCGCGCCAGCAAGGACGTCACCGCGTGCACGACGCTCTCCGAACCGCTGACGACGATCTGCTCCCCCACGGCGGACACCTCGGTCACCTCGGGCAGCGCCCGCAGCACCTCCAGGTCCACGGCGGCGGACGGGATGAACCGCACCCGCGTGAGACCGTCCACACTCGACACCAGGCCGGAGGGCGTGTCGAGAGCGGCGATGCGCCCGTCGCGGAACACCGCCACCCGGTCGCAGAGCCGCTCCGCCTCCTCCATGAAGTGCGTGACCAGCAGGATCGTCACACCGGCCGCCCGCACCTCCTCGATCACCGACCACGTGTCGCGCCGCGCCCGCGGGTCCAGCCCGGTCGTCAGCTCGTCGAGCACGGCCACCCGCGGCGACCCGATCAGCGCCAGCGCGATCGACAACCGCTGCTTCAACCCGCCCGACAGCCGGCCGAACTCCACACCGAGGTGCGGGGTGAGCCCCAGCCGCTCGGACCAGTCGGCCGGCGACGGGTAGAACGACGAGAACAGCGACAACGCCTCGCCGACCCGGATGCGCTCCGGCAGTTCGGACGCCTGCAGCTGCACCCCGATCGCGGACCGCACCTCCGAGGGCTCCCGCCCCAGCACCGACACGCTTCCCCTGTCCGGCTTCCGCAGCCCGGACACGCACTCGACCGTCGTGGTCTTGCCCGCGCCGTTCGGCCCCAGAATGCCGAAGATCTCCCCCTCGGCCACATCGAAGGACACCGAGTCCACAGCGACCTTCTGCCCGTACCGCTTGCCGAGGTCGCGCACTTCGACAATTGCCATGCCACCACGATCGGGCAGCACGAACGAAAGATCATCGAACAACGAGCGCGACCTGCATCAACCGATCGGTTGATGCGGCTACTCCGTCTCCACGAAGGCGGTGCGCAACGCCGTCGAGAGGCGCGCGACCGGTTCCGGCACGGGTCCCGGCAGCCGCGCGAGCAGCACCCTGCGCTGCTCGGCCGGCCCGCCCCGCACCGGCAGGATCCGCACGCCGGCCGGCGCGACCGCGACGAGCGACGCCGGCACCGTCGTGATGCCGAACCCCGCCGCGACCAGCTGCAGCTTCGCCAGCCAGTCGCGGGCGACGTGCGCGACGACGGGTCGTTCGTCCAGCCCCGGCCACACCCCCATCACCCACTGGTCGCCCGGCCCCGAGATCCACCGCTGCCCGCGCAGGTCCTCGACGTCGATGAAGTCGTTGCGCGCCAGCGGATGCGTGGAGGCAACGGCGACGCGCAGGCTGCGTTCGAAGAGGATGTCGGCCTCCAGCGCGGGAACCTCGTCGTCCGGGGCGCGGAACGGCGGCACCGACGAGATCAACGCGACGTCCAGGGTGCCCGCTCGCAGCGCGCGCACCAACGCCGGTGTGCTCCCCTCACGCGTGACCACCGTGATCGACGGGTGCGTGCGCGCCAACGCCGTCAGCGCCTGCGGGAGCAACCACGCCCCGGCCGTCGCGAACCAGCCGAGCCTGATGGTGCTCACGTCCTCCGGCAGTCCGGCGAGCTCCCGCGCACCCGCGTCGACCTCGTCCACCACGGCCGCGGCGCGGCGCAGCACGAGCCGTCCGGCCGCGGTGAGCCGCACGCCGTCGTGGCGCCGTTCCAGCAGCGTCGCACCGGCAGCGCGTTCCAAAGCCGCGATCTGCCGCGACACGGCGGACTGCGTGTACCCCAGCGCCGTCGCCGCCGCCGTCAGCGTGCCCCGCTCCGCGACCTCGCGGAACACCCTCATCGAGACCAGCGACGCGTCACTCAGGGCCATGATGTTTACGCATACCCCACTTGTCAAAGTTTCGCTACCGGAATGGCTCCCGCGAGCCTAGCGTCGAAGGCGTGATCGAAACAGAGTTCGGATTCAGCAGCACCGCGGCAGAGGTGGTCGAGGGCATCGACCTCACCGGCAAGCGCGTGGTCGTGACCGGCGGGTCCTCCGGCATCGGTGTCGAGACCGCCCGCGCGCTGGCGGGGGCCGGCGCCGAGGTGACCCTCGCCGTCCGCGACGTCGCAGCAGGTGAGAAGGTCGCGCAGGACATCGGCGGCACGGTCGGGGTCGCGCGGCTCGACCTGACCGACCTCTCCTCCGTCGACGAGTTCACGCGGAACTGGAGCGGCCCGCTGCACGTCCTGGTCAACAACGCGGGCGTGATGGCGAGCCCGGAGCGGTACACCGAGCAGGGCTGGGAATGGCAGTTCGCCACCAACCACCTGGGCCACTTCGCCCTCGCCACCGGCCTGCACGGTGCTCTGCGGGCCGCCGGCAACGCGCGCGTCGTCTCCGTCACCTCGCGGGGCCACATGCTCTCCCCGGTGGTCTTCGACGACGTCCACTACGCGTTCCGCCGCTACGAGCCGTGGGGCGCCTACGGTCAGAGCAAGACCGCCAACGTCCTGTTCGCGGTCGAGGCAACGCGCCGATGGGCGGCTGACGGGATCACGGCGAACGCCGTCATGCCCGGCGCCATCCACACCAACCTCCAGCGCCACATCGAACCGACCGAAGTCGACCCGGCGACCATCAAGACGACGGAGCAGGGCGCCGCGACGTCGGTCCTCGTGGCCACCTCGCCGCTGCTGGAGGGCATCGGCGGCCGGTACTTCGACGACTGCAACGAGACGCGGACCGTCGACCGACGCGACGAGGCGCCGCCAATGCGCGGTGTCGCGCGTTTCGCGCTCGACCCGGACAACGCCGCCCGGCTGTGGACGTACTCGGAGACCCTCCTGGCGAAGGCCTGACATGACGGTCGCACTCGTCACCGGCGCCACCCAGGGCCTCGGGCTCGCACTGGTAGAAGGTCTCGCTCGACGCCTGACGCCCGCGGACACCGTCTACCTCACCGGCCGCGACCTCACCAGGGTCGCCGCCGCCGTCGAGTCCGTGCCCGGCGGCGGCGCCGAGGTCCGCGGCGAGCTGCTGGACGTCGCCGACCCCGGCGCCGCCGAGGAAGTCGCCCAGCGGATCCGGGAACGCCACGGCGGCATCGACGTCGTCTTCGGCAACGCCGTCATGCGCATCGGTCCCGGCGACGAGCCGCGCGAGATCATCGACGTCTACACGCAGGTCAACAACTTCGGCACCACCAGGGTCCTGCGGGCGTTCGCGCCGCTGCTCAACGACAACGGCAGGCTGCTCGTGGTGGCCAGCTCACTGGGCACGCTGCACCACCTCGCACCGGTGCTGCACAGGCGGTTCACCGCACCGTCCTCGTTGGACGAGGTCGACGAGCAGATCGCGCGGTGGCGCGACGCCACCAGGGAAGGCCGCACCGGCGCGTGGCCCGCGTTCGTGAACATCCCCTCGAAGGTCGGCCAGGTCGCCGCCGTCCGCGTCCTCGCACGACAGCGGAAGAAGACGGACGAGGAACGCGGCATCCTGATCGCGTCGGTGTGCCCCGGACTGTTCAACACACCGACCTCCGCGCTGTGGTGGGACGTCAGCGGCGCTCCGACGCCGGCCCAGGCCGCGACCGCGTTGCTGGACCTCGCACTGAACCCGGTCGAACCAGGGCACTACGGCGAGCTCGTCCGCCACGGCGAGGTGGTCCCGTTCAGCTGATGGGCTGGTCCAGCCCGTGCACGACCTGGTCGAGCAACGTCTGGATGACCGCCTCGTTGTGCTCGTTGCGGCCGGGGGTGATCATCCGGGACGTCGCCTCGACCATCGCGTGGACGAGCATCGCCCGCAGCTGCGCCCGCTGCACACCGGCCGTCGTGAAGACACCGACCAGCGGTGCCAGCAGCCGTTCGTGCTCGGCCCTGATCTGCTCGCGCGACGAGTCCGGCAACGTGTGCGCGGACAGGGCCACCACCGCGCCGTGGCTGCCGTCGGTGATGATCGCGAGCTCGGTCCGCAGGTAGGCCTCGATCTTCTCCGGCACGGACGAGGCGCTGTTGACCGCGTCCTCCAGCTTGTCCGCCCACTCCGGCAGCGCGTCGGACACGATCGCGGCGACCAGCTCCTCGCGCGAGCGGAAGTACTCGTAGAGGCTCGGCCGCGACAGCCCGACGCGTCTCGCGAGCGCCGCGAGCGTCAGCGCCTCCGCTCCTTCGCTCGCCACGATCTCCCGCCCGGCGTCCAGCAGGGCGCGCAACCGGTTGGCGCGGTGCTCCGCCACGGTGTCTGCGCTGATCCTCGGCACATCGGGATCGTATCGCGCTTGATTTCCCGACGGGGAGTTGGAATAGTTCCCGACAGAGCGTCGGAATCAGGAGGCTTGATGTTCATCGCGACGAACCGCCTGTTCGTGCCAGCGGAACGGGCGGAGGAGTTCGAGGCCCACTTCCGCGACAACATGCGCACCTACCTGCCCGGCGTCCCCGGCCTGCTGCGCAGCACGCTGCTCAAGCCGACCCGCGAGGACCAGCCGTACGTGTCGGTCAACGAGTTCGAGTCCGAGGAGGACTTCCGGGCGTGGGTCGCCTCCGACTCGTTCCGCGAGGCGCACAAGCGCAACCGCGGCATCGCCCGGCACGTCACCGGCAACGCGGTCGAGACGTTCCAGCACGCGGAGGACATGGTCCTCCCGCGCCAGCGCACGGAGTAGGCGGCACTGCCCGGCGGGCGTTGCCCTTGCGCCCCGGCGAGGTGGTGCCCGCCGGGGAACCGGTCGCCAGCCGCGACCGCCTCACAGGGTGGGGAGCAACGCCTTCATCCGGTTGATCTCGTCGGACTGCGTGGCCACCACGTCGTCCGCCATCTCCTCGACCTGGACGTTGGTACCGGCCGCGCGCACGTCGGTCGCCATCTTGATCGCACCCTCGTGGTGCTTGATCATCAGTTCGAGGAACATCCGGTCGAAGTCCCTGCCGCGCGCCGCTCCCAGAGCGGTGAGCTGGTCCTGCGTGGCCATGCCAGGCATCGAGCCGTGGTCGCCGTGCGAGCTCACGACGTTGTTGACGCGCTGCCACTGCTTCATGGCGCCGATCTCGGGCTCCTGGCTGTACCGGATGCGGTCGGCGAGGCCCTTGACGGTCTCGTTCTGCGCGCGGTCGGGGGCGAACCTGGTCATCGCCAGCGCCTGCTCGTGGTGGGCGATCATCATCGACACGTAGTCGCGGTCGGCGTCGTTGGGCGGGGGCGGGATGGCACCGCTCGCGTCAGAGGCCGCGATGGTCGGCGCCGAGCCGCCGGGAGTGTCCGGCGCGATGATCGGCGCCTGTTCCGGCTCCGACGTACAGCCCGTCAGCAGGGCGATCGCCGCCACGACCGCTACAACACCAGCACGCATGCTCCGGACAATACAGTTCACCTGGCTTGATCCGTTCTCCCTGCACCAAGGCGTGCGGTGTCTCGAACGGGAGTACGCCCGTCGAACACGCGGTCGAGGGACTTGTCCATCCTTTCGCGGCTGGACGAAGAGTCGAGAACCCTCCGAAAGACGCTGGCCTTTAGCAACGCGAACGGGTCATACTCCCCCTCATCGACCCGTACCGAGGGGGTAAAGCAGTGACTTCACGCGCAACGGCCCGGCGGCGCAGAGCGCCGTTGGCAGTTCTGGGGGCGCTCGCGCTGACGCTGTCAACGTTGACCGCGCCCGCGTTCGCCGAGCCCGATCTCCCCGCCGATGGCAAGGGGCTGAGCGAGGCTCAGCTCGAAGCGCAGGCGGAAGCGGTCAACGGCCTTCCGGGGGTTGACGAGATCTCCCGCAGCCGCAACATGGTCCTGGTCAGCCACCTGGACAAGCAGGCTCCGCTCGACTCGACCCAGACCGACATCGCGTTCCAGGACAACTACGCGTTCGTCGGCAACTACAACGGGTTCGTCATCTACGACATCCGCAACCCGAAGAAGCCGACGATCAAGAGCCAGGTCCTGTGCCCCGGCTCGCAGAACGACATCTCGGTGTACGGGAACCTGCTGTTCCTGTCGACCGACTCGTCGCGCAGCGACAACTCGTGCAACAGCGTCTCCCAGCCGGCGACCGAGAAGTCGTCGTGGGAGGGCATCAAGGTCTTCGACATCAGCAACAAGTCGGCGCCGAAGTACGTCTCCGCCGTCGAGACCGACTGCGGTTCGCACACCCACACGCTGGTGCCGGCCAAGGACAAGAAGAGCGTCTACCTCTACGTCTCGTCCTACTCGCCCAACGCCACGTTCCCGGACTGCCAGCCGCCGCACGACAAGATCTCGATCGTCAAGGTTCCCGTGAAGAACCCGGCGTCGGCGTCGCTGCTCAAGGCCCCGGTCCTGTTCCCGGACGGCGCCAACCCCGGCGTGCCCGGCACCATCGAGACCGGCTACACCTCGGCCACGACCGGCTGCCACGACATCACCGTCTACCCGCAGCTCGACCTCGCGGCCGGCGCGTGCATGGGTGACGGCGTGCTCTGGGACATCTCCGACCGGGAGAACCTGGTGGAGATCAACCGGGTCCAGGACGACAAGAACTTCGCGTTCTGGCACTCCGCGACCTTCAACAACAACGGCACCAAGGTCGTCTTCACCGACGAGCTCGGTGGCGGTGGCGCCGCGACGTGCAACGAGAAGATCGGCCAGACCCGTGGTGCCAACGGCATCTACGACATCGTGGGCAAGGGCAAGGACCGCAAGCTGGTCTTCAAGTCCTACTACAAGATCCCGCGCATGCAGGGCGACACGGAGAACTGCGTCGCGCACAACGGTTCGCTGATCCCGGTGCCCGGCAAGGACATCATGGTGCAGTCCTGGTACCAGGGCGGCGTCTCGGTGTGGGACTTCAC
>JASLAV010000926.1 GCA_030146905.1 Lentzea sp.
GCCGCAGGGCTCACAACGATGTGGAGAGTGCGCGTGGACACCGATGTGATCGTGGTCGGAGCCGGTCTGGCCGGGCTCGCCGCCGCGGCGGAGATCGCCGACGCCGGCCGGAAGGTGCTGCTGCTGGACCAGGAGCCCGAACAGTCGCTGGGCGGGCAGGCGTTCTGGTCACTCGGTGGACTGCTCTTCGTCGACAGCCCCGAGCAGCGGCGGATGGGCATCAAGGACTCCCGTGAGCTGGCTTGGCAGGACTGGCTGGGCAGCGCGCAGTTCGACCGCCAGGAGGACGAGTGGCCGCGGCGCTGGGCCGAGGCGTACGTCGACTTCGCCGCCGGTGAGAAGCGCAGCTGGCTGCGGAGCATGGGACTGCGGGTCTTCCCCGTCGTCGGATGGGCGGAGCGGGGTGACGGCCGCGCGAACGGGCACGGCAACTCCGTGCCCCGGTTCCACATCACCTGGGGGACCGGACCGGGCGTCGTCGAGCTGTTCGAACGCCGGGTGCGCGCACACGCCGCGAACGGGAGGATCACCTTCGGGTTCCGCCACCGCGTCGACGAGCTCGTGATGACCGGCGGCGTCGTGACCGGTGTCCGCGGCCGTGTGCTCGCGGCGAGCGCGGTCGAGCGCGGCCGGCCGTCCTCGCGCGAGGAGGTCGAGGACTTCGAGCACGGGGCGCAGGCGGTGATCATCAGCTCCGGTGGCATCGGCGGCAACCACGACCTCGTCCGCGCGTCCTGGCCCGCCAGGCTCGGCACACCGCCGAAGACCATGGTGGCGGGCGTCCCCGCGCACGTGGACGGCCGGATGATGACCATCAGCCAGGAGACGGGCGCCCGCCTGATCAACGGCGACCGCATGTGGCACTACGTCGAGGGCCTGCGCAACTGGAACCCGATCTGGGAGAACCACGGCATCCGCATCCTGCCGGGACCGTCGAGCCTGTGGCTGGACGCGACCGGCGAACGGCTGCCGGCGCCGTACTTCCCCGGCTTCGACACGCTGGGCACCCTGCGGCACCTGCGCGGCACCGGCTACGACTACTCGTGGTTCGTCCTCACGCAGAAGGTCATCGAGAAGGAGTTCGCGCTGTCGGGGTCCGAGCAGAACCCCGACCTGACCGGCAGGGACATGAAGCTGCTCCTCGCGAGGGCGCGCGGCAACAACCCGAACTCGCCGATCGAGATGTTCAAGAAGCACGGCGAGGACTTCGTGGTGGCGGACACCCTGACGGACCTCGTCGCGGGCATGAACAAGATCGGCGACGCGCCGCTCATCGAGGAGGCCTCGCTGCGCACGCTCCTCGAAGCGAGGGACCGGGAGCTGACCAACCCGTTCGCGAAGGACGCGCAGATCACCTTCCTCCGGCAGCACCGCACCTACCGGGGTGACCGGCTGCTGCGCACGGCCAAGCCGCACAGGTTCCTGGACCCGGCCAACGGCCCGCTCATCGCGGTGCGGCTGAACGTGCTCACCCGCAAGACCCTCGGCGGGCTGGAGACCGACCTGTCCGGCCGGTGCCTCGTGGACGGGACGACCCCGGTCCCCGGCCTGTACGCGGCGGGGGAGGCGAGCGGGTTCGGCGGCGGGGGCATGATGGGCTACAACGCCCTGGAGGGCACGTTCCTGGGTGGATGCCTGTTCTCCGGGAGGACCGCCGGGCGCGCCGCGGCCGCCGCTATCGCCTGAGCCTCACCGGTCGCGGTCTTCGAGGTAGCGGGTGTGGTCGGCCTGGCGCTGGGCGTCGGCCGAGTGGAACCGCTCGGCCGTGCGGACCGCGTCGGCGTGCAGGAGGTCGAGCTGCCGCACCAGTTCCGCGCCGGAACCACGCGCGGCGGCGTACCACCACGGCAGGTTGAGGTAGGACTGCACCGACAGCGGCAGGTCGGTGCCCACGAGCCTGGTGACGGCGTGCAGGGCGTCCGGGTCCGCACGCAGTGCGCGCGGGCGGTCCAGCATGCCGCGCAGGACCTCGGCGATCTCCGCGAGCTTCGGCGAGACCTCGTCCGGCACGCGGAGGCCGCGCACCCGTTCCACGAGCGCGTCCAGCTCCCTGCGCAGCTCGCCTGCCTCCTCCTCGGGATCGGTCACCAGGGTGATCCGCTCGGGAGGGGCGGCGAGCGCGCCCACGCCGTACAGGCCGATCACGACCACGACCCAGTAGGAGCCCGCGAGACCCGCGAAGTGCAGGAGCAGCCCGGCCAGTCCCGCGGTGCAGCCGGCGACGTTCTTCCACGACGCCAGATAGCGCAGCACCGGGTTACTGGTAGCCACGGATCTCCTTGAACGCGGAGGACAGCGAACGGCCGCGGGCGTCGAACACCTTGCCACCGCTCATCTTCGCGACCCGCTCCATCTCGGCCGTCGCGCTCTCGCCGAACAGCACGGGGAAGATCGGGATGCCCTTGAGGTCCTGCGGCAGGGTGGTGTGGAAGCGCTGGAAGTCGTCGACGTCCTCGGTGCCGGTGTTCTCGCCGTCGGTCATCAGCACGATCGACGTGAACCGGTCGGGGTCCGCGTCGATCTGCTGGCGCAGCACGTCGTAACCGCTGCGCAGGCTGCTGTAGATCGCGGTGCCGCCGGACGCGTCGAGCGAGGTGGCGGTGGTGCGGATCCGGTCGAGCACCGGCCGCGGGTCGTCCTGCGGCACCTCGTACTTCAACGCCGGCTGTGCCGTGCTGCTGAACGGCAGCAACGTCACCTGCTCCCGGCCGTGGAACCGGCTGAACCTGCCGGCGAGCGACTCGTCGGCACCGGTGAGCCCGGCCACGGCCTGCCGCAGGCCGTCGATGCGGTCGCCCTGCATAGAACCGGACGTGTCGAGCACGTAGAGCGTGCGGGACGGACGGCGCAGCTGGTCGAAGTACGTCGTGATCAGACCGTCCACAGCGGACTGGCTGCCCGGGAAGGGAAGTTCGACGAGGTCCTTCACGGCGAACTTCGCGTCCGGCTGCACCTGCGGCACGGCAGGTCGCCGGTGCGTCGCGTCCATGATCTTGCGCTGGACGTCGGCGCTCCTCAGGTGGTCGGAGAGCTTCTGGTGCGCCTCACGGGCCTCCGACGTGGCGGACGTGAGCAGAGTCAGCGGGTAGTCGGCCGTCACGACGCCGTCGCTCGGGTAAACCAGCGACAACGGCTCGGGCAGCGAAGCGTTGAGCGACAACAACACCGACTCGTAGTTGATCAGACCGTCCACCGCGGC
>JASLAV010000927.1 GCA_030146905.1 Lentzea sp.
GGTCAGCTTGAGGTCCGTCATCTCGCGCACGCCGGCGTGCTGCCACAACGCGCCGAGTGCGCTGCACCCCGCCGCGAGCACCGCGCAGACGATCGCGATCCCGACCACGTTCCCAGCCTACCTCGTTGCTGCTATGGTTCACTACATGAGTAACGAACCCAGGAAGTGACGCCGTGTTCGACGACCGGAGCCCGATCTACCGGCAGATCGCCGACCGGATCAAGGCGGACGTGCTCAACGGGGCGTTGAAGGCGGACGAGCAGGTCATGTCGACCAACCAGTACGCCGCGTACTACCGCATCAACCCGGCCACGGCGGCCAAGGCGTTCCAGCAGCTCGTGGACGAGCAGGTGCTCTACAAGAAGAGGGGGATCGGGATGTTCGTGAGCACGCAGGCTCGCGACATGCTGCGGGCACAGGGCAGGGAGACCTTCTTCGGGGAGGTCGTGGACCCGATGGTGGCGGAGGCGCGTGCCATCGGCATCCCGCTCACCGAGGTCATCAGGCGGATCGAGCAGCACGAGAACGGGGGCGTGTGATGCGCGTCGAGGCGCAGGGGTTAACGGTTCGGTACGGTGATGTCACCGCCGTCGACGACATCAGCTTCTCGTTGGACGGCAACAAGATCTACGGTCTGCTCGGCCGCAACGGCTCTGGCAAGACCAGTCTGATGTCGACGCTCGCCGGGTACCGCAGGGCGATCGGGACGGTGACGCTCGACGGTGTCCCGGTCTTCGAGAACGCCGCCGCGATGCGCCAGGTCTGCCTGGTCCGGCACACCGCCGACGCCGCGGACAAGGGGGACAAGGTCTCCTACGTCCTCGAGTACGGTGCGGCCTGGCGCGACACGTGGGACGACGCGTACGCGCTGGAGCTGGCCGACCTGTTCAAGATCTCGCTCAAGACCAAGGTCAGCGAGCTGTCGCTGGGACAGCGGTCCGCGCTCGGCGTCGTGATCGGGCTCGCCAGCCGCTCTCCGCTGACGATGCTCGACGAGTCGCACCTGGGCATGGACACGCCGACGCGGTACGCGTTCTACGACGCGCTGCTCAGCGACTTCATGGCCCACCCGCGCACGATCATGATCTCCACGCACCTCATCGAGGAACTGGCCTCGTTGCTGGAGGAGGTCCTGATCATCGACAGCGGGCGGCTCGTGCTGCAGGAGGAGGCCGACGTGCTGCGCTCGCGCGGCACCGAGGTCACCGGGAACGCCGCCGACGTCGACGAGTTCACCGCCGGGCTGACCGTGCTCAGCGAGAAGTCGTTGGGGCGCACCAAGTCCGCGATGGTCTACGGCACGCTCGACGACGAGCAGTTCGTCCACGCTCGCCGGCTCGGCCTCGAGCTCGGGCCGATCGCGCTGCAGGACCTGTTCGTCCACCTCACCGAACCGGTCGGGGGGAAGCGGTGAAGGTCTTCCGGCACCTGACCAAGAGCCTCGTCACCTTCTGCGCGCTCGTGGCGGCGGGCGTGTTCGTGTTCGCCGTCGCTGTCGTGTTCGTCGTCTCGGGCTTCAGGGACATCGAGATCAGCGCCTGGAACGTCGTCACGTCCCAGGTCGCGCGCTGGTTCCTGTTCTGGATCGGCATCTACGTGATGCACAACGTCCTGCCGATCGCCGTCGCGCACGGACGGACGCGCCGGGAGTTCCTCGCCGCGTCGTCCGCGTTCGTCGTCGTGCTGGCGCTCGTGATGGCCTTGATCGGGTGGGCCGGGTTCCTGGTCGAGGGCGGCATCTACTCGGTGATGGACTGGAACGCCGACGAGCACGGGACGCCGCACGCGTACTTCCTGATGTTCATGGTGTGGCCGGCGGTCGGCATGCTGTGCGCCGCGGTGTTCGACAGGTACGGCGCCGGCGGGATCTTCGTCGTGCCGGTCGCCGTGGCGCTGGTGGTCGTCTCGACGGTGCGGATTCCGGGGTCGGGGAACCTGCCGTTCATCCGGAACGTCCCGGTGCTGCTCGGGTCCGGCTGGCACCTGATGTCGCTGGCGGCGTTCCTGGTCGCGCTCGCCGGTACGTGGGTCGCCGTGCGGGACATGCCGATCCGCCTGAGCACGACCTGATGTCAGCCGCTGTCGCGCACCACGAGTGACGGTTCGAAGATCACCGACGTCACCGGCGCCCGCTGCTGGGTGATCTGCCGCAGCAGCTGGCGCGCCATCTCCGCGGCCATGTCGGCGATCGGCTGGCGGACCGTCGTCAGCTCGGGTTCGCACGTCAGCGCGGCGGTGCTGTCGTCGAACCCGACGATCGCCACGTCGTCGGGCACCTTGCGGCCGTGGCGGTGCAGCACGGGGATCGCGCCGTTGGCCATGAGGTCCGACGCGACGAAGACGCCGTCGACGTCGGGGCACAGCGCGATGAGCTGTTCCATCGCGGCGACGCCGGACTGCCTGGTGAAGTCACCGTGCACCACCCAGGCGTCCGGCACCTCCGCGAGGAACCCCTGCAGCCTGTCCTGGCCGGCTGGGGTGTCCTGGGGGCCGGTGATCGTGGCGATGCGGCGCCGCCCCAGTTCCTTCAGGCGGCGCCCTGCCAGCGCGGCACCCGCCGTCTGGTCCACGTCGACGTAGGTGATCGGCATCGGCTTGAGCGGACGGCCCGCCAGCACCACGGGGTGTCCTGCCGCGATCAGCTGTCCCGGCACCGGGTCCGCCGGGTCGGTGTGCACGAGGATCACCCCGTCGAGCCGTCCGCAGCGCAGGTCGCTCAGCGCCTGCTCGCGCGTGCCGGGACCGGTCATCATCAGCACGAGGTGGATGCCCAGCGGCCTGACGACCCGCGTCACGCCGCTGACGACGCTCGACAGGTGCGGGTCGCCGAGCATGCGCCGTTCGTCCGGCAGCACCAGCCCGATCGCGTCCGCCCTGCGCGTGACGAGCGAGCGCGCGGCGATGTTCGGCAGGTAGCCGGTGGTGGAGATGGCCTTCTCGACGGCGTGCCGCAGCGACTCGTCGACGCTGGAGGCGCCGTTGACCACTCTCGACGCGGTCGCGCGCGACACCCCGGCGACGCGGGCCACCTCCTCCAGTGTCACGCGCTTCACCCGGCAGCCAGTTCCGCCGTGCGGTGGCGTTCCATCAGCTCGACCACCTCGGCGGTCGGGGGGTGGGTGATCGCCGTCCGCGCGGAGCGCAGGACCTCCAGCGACTCGGTGAGGTGCGCGTGGACGAACTGCTTCAGCGCGTCCTCGCTCGTCGAGGCCAGCTGGATCTCCGCATCCGTTGGCATGCCCGGCATGTCGTGCCCGGCGTGGTTGTTGACGTACGGCGCGTCGAGCAGTTTTCTCAGCTCCGCGAGTTCGGTGGTGCGGTTCCGCTTCAGCTCGGCGGAGCCGGTGAGCTCGACCAGCTTGAGCGCCTGCTCGTCGGTGGCGATCGCCAGTTCCACGAATGCCCGCTCTGTCGTGCCGTAACCGTTCTGCTGTGTCGTGGGAGGGGTTTCGGGGACCGGCTGGGGGGATGGAGCCTGCTGGCAGGCCACGAGAAGGCCTGCCAGCAGGAGCACTGTCAGCCGTGGTTGCCGGCGTGATCGCACTTCAGCACCACGTTGATGCAGTTGCGGACGCGGCGTTCCATCTCCGCCCGCGGCCACACGTTGAAGAAGTCGCCGTGCATCGTCTGGCCCGTGCCCGACGCCAGCCTCAGCCCGGCCGTGCTGCCGTTGACCGGGTACCGCAGCACCATGCGGAGCTTCGGCACCGGAACGGGGTGGGTCGACGGGCAGCCGCCCGCGACGGGGTAGGACATGTGGGACTTGTGGTCGGCCGAGTCGAGGTCGCGGCCGTTCCAGCACTGCGGGAAGTCCAGGTAGGTCTCCAGCATCGTGCCGGACGGGCACTGCACGAAGTTCTTGGAGGCCCCGACGTGCCCGGCGTGCAGGCAGGACCACCGCGCGATGCTGTCGGCGTCACCGGTGGCCTTCGCGTTGCCCGCCACGATCTTCAGCCCGTACGGCGTCGGCTGGATCGCCGCCGGGTTGTTCACGCCCTCACCGAGGTAGTAGAACGTCACCCCGGTCGGGGCGATCGCCGTGTTGTCGCGGTACAGCGTGGGCACCCAGTACGACGAGATGTCCGCGGCCGGGTTGCAGTTGCCCCGCTGTCCCTCCAGCGACTGCTGGGTCGAGCGGGCGTTGGTCGAGGTGTTTCCGAAGAAGTCGTGCGAGTGGGAGGCACCCGGCAGGTTCGGCAGGACGATCGGGTCGTCCGGCAGCCGGTGACTGATCGGGCACTCTGCGAGGAACTCGGCAACGCGTACCGGTTCTCCTTGTGCCGCAACGGGAATGCTCAGCACTCCCGCGGCCAGGGCGAGGATGGTCGCCAGGTGGAACAAGGGCTTCTTCATTGAAGCTTTCCTCTCCGCAGCAGGATTGGGAGAGCGCTCTCACGCTCATCGAGCATGGCGCAGGTCGTCACGGGACGTCAATCCGCAAGAAACGTTCAGAAGT
>JASLAV010000826.1 GCA_030146905.1 Lentzea sp.
GTGGCGCAACCAGTGCGCGAGCGCGGGTCCGCCGATGCCGGCGCCGGAGATCAGGACGTTCTTCACGGTGTGCCCCCTGTGAGCCGGTGTTGCCCACAAGGTGCCGACCGGCGCTGACCGTCGGCTGACCGTCGGCCGTCAGCGCTTGACGGCGACCCCCGCGAACGGGACCTCGTTGATCTCCCGGTTGGCCGCGAACCCGTCGAAGAACGCCATGACGCACATGCCTGCAGTCCCGTGCTGGCTCTCGGTGTGGCGCTGGGACTCCAGCCGGTGTTCCTCGACGACCTGCTCGCGAAGCTCGGCAGCGACCCGCTCTGCTTCACGACCCGGCCGGGTGCGCGGGCCGGGTCGTTCTACGCCATGGACGACGCCGAGCAGCTCCTGGTGAACGCCAGACGTACGTGCTGCCCGGTGCGGGGCATTCCCTCGCCCTGCACCGCAACGCGGAGGACTACCGCGACGCGACCCGCTCGTGGCTCAGCCCGGCACTCGGGATGTGAGCCTGCAGGCGGCCGTGCCGAGGCCGGAGGGTCCCTGGTGGAAGACCGGGAATGCTCCGGCCTCGTCGTAGCGGGTGGTCTCCTCGTGCCAGTGGATGATCCCGGCGATCCAGTCCTTCAGCTCGTCGGCGTACCTCGTCAGCCCGGCTCGGGCGCCGGGGTTCAGCGACAGGTCGTCGAACATCCTCGGCATGTCGGTTTCGGCGGACCTGACGAACTGGTCCAGGCGCGCGTTCATCAACGCGTAGGCGATCTCGAACGCACGGGACTGGCCCACCCCGAGGAAGTTCTCGATCACACGCACGACGTTGTGGACCTCGCCCTCGTACTGCGTTTCCTTCCGGTACGAGAAGACGTCGTTGAGCATCGCGCAGTAATCCATGGCCGACCTTTCCATGGTCTGCACGACCCGCGTCTGCCACAGCTCCGGCGGCACCGTCGCGGAATGCGAGAAGCGGCTCAGCGACGTCGTCAGCTCGGAGCCGAACGTGCTGCGGCGCATTTCCACGTAGTCGACCGGGTCGGGGATGCGGTTGTGGTGCATGTTGACCACCTCCCACACCCAGCTGTCGAGCATCGCGTCGACGGTCTCGCGGAACGTGGCGCGGAACTCGGGGGTCATCGGCGCCGCGGTGCGCTGCCACAGGTCGGCCAGCGCGCGCTCGGTGGCGTTGACGGGGACGACGGCCGGCACGAGGTCGAGCGGCATGCAGGCCTTGAGCCGCGCGGTCTGGGCCTTCACGCCGGCGAGGTCGCGGGTCTTGCCGTACCAGAGCGGGTAGACGTCGTCGCCGTACGTGCCCCAGGTGAGCCAGCAGCCGGACAGGAACAGCTCCTGCGGCGTCGCGTCCGGGTCGATGCCCGCGGAGCACAGCGGGAAGTCGAAGCCGCGGAGCTTGGCCTCGTCCCACACGCCCTCGCCGGTGAAGCCCTGCTCGACGGCCCACGCGGCGACCTCGTCCCTGGCCCGGCCGAGGTGCGGGCTCAGCGTCAGCCGGAACGGGACGTCGAACGAGGGCAGCACGTACGGCTCGACGACCTTGGGCGTGCTGGTGAACTGGCCGATCCGCTGCGGCATCGTCCTGGCGTACGAGCCGAGGATGCTCGCGGCGGACATGCCGAGCGGCGCGCCCTTGTTCATGTACCGCGACGAGCGCAGGTGCCACTCGTGGCCGCCCGCCTGCCAGTCCTGCAGGCCCTTCACGTAGCCCAGGACGGCCGCACGGCCCGCGGGGTCGACGGCGTGCTCCTCCAGGAGGACCGGGACCTCCGTGAGGGCCGTGTGCTCGAACTGGTGCAGGCGGGACGTCAGCAGGTCGTTGACGGCGTCGGCGGCCTCCTGGGTGGGGAGGTCGAGGAACTTCTCGAACACCAGCACGCCGTTGGACAGTTCGCCCTCGTCGAGGACCTCGCGCTCGTAGGAGAACAGGTCGTTGCGCAGGTGCACGGCGTCGCTGAACGTGTCCCTGAGGACGCCGATCGGACGGCTCCCCGCGATGTGCGCGGGAACCTCCAGGCCGACCGCGTGCTCGACCAGGTTCGCGCTCCACGGCGCGCCGCCGACCTTGCGCCGCATCTCGATGTACTCGATCGGGTTCGACAGCCTCTTCGAGCTGATGTTGTGCAGCTCCCACATCGACTCGTCGAGCAGGTGCTTGGTGTTCGCTGCGAACCGTTCACGCCAGTCCGGCGAGTGCGCGGGCACCGTACGGCGCCACAGGTCGGCGAGGCCCTTCTCGACGGGGTTCGCCGGCTTCGCGGTGATGACGCCGTCGACCGGCATGAACAGCGGCAGCCGGTCGAGGTAGGCCTGCGCTCCCCTGATGTCCGGGTCGCGCTTGTAGAGCTCGACGAAGTGGTCGTCGAAGTAGAAGACCCAGACGTACCAGTCGGTGATCAGGTCGAGCGTCTCACCGTCGCAGTCGGGGTGGGTGTACGCGCAGAGCAGCGCGTAGTCGTGCGACTCCAGGTCCTCGCCGGTCCAGATCACCGTTCCGTGCTGAGGGACGTCGATCATGTCCATCTCGCGCGCCCACGCCCGCGTGTGGCCGCGGGCGCGCTCGAGGTTCGGGTTCAGCCTGGCCGGGTAGGGCGTGTAGAACTCCGGCAGCTGGAACGGCTGCAATGGGACCTCCGGGCGTTGGGCGTGTCGCGGTGAACGCAACCAGCCCGGCGCTCGGAGACGCCAGATGCCGAACCCGTGATCCACACGGGGGTGGTGGCGAGTCGCCCGTTCGGCTCAACCCGATGCGGTCCTCGACCACTCAGCGCACGAGTGACTGCGCGCTCAGCTTCACCGCAAACGGGAATTGCAGTTCCACGATCTCGTCGCCGTCCGACCGGGCCTGTTCGGCGTACACCCCGTTCTCGAGGTGCAGGCACCGCAACCACGGACTGTCGTAGTCGATCATCCAGTAGTTCTCGCAGCCGACTTCCTGGAACTTCGCCCGCTTGAGCTCCAGGTCCACGTGCCGCGTGCGCGGTGAGAGGACCTCGACCGCCAGCACCGGCGGTCCCATGTGCGCCTGCCTCGTGAACTGCTCCCGCCGGCCCACCACCAGGTCGGGGATGAAGACCGTGTCGTCCGCGAGCACCACGTCGACCGGAGCGGGGAGGACCTCCAGCTCCGGAGGGCAGACAGCCGTCAGCGCCACCAGCAGCCGGGCGACGACGCGCTGGTGGACGGGCCGGGGTGAGGGGCTCATGACGAGCACCCCGTCGACGAGTTCGAAACGGTGCCCGTCATCAGGCATCGCCTCCAGGTCCGCCCACGTCAGTGGCCTGCCGCGGGGAAACGTAGGGACACCACCCATGGTGCGTTCCACCCCCTGGTCGAGGCCACCGTCCGCCGGACGGGTCCCGGCGGTGCCATTAGACAAGACTGGTCCGATTCCCACGACTCGCAAGCCCCTTTTGGCCGACCCCGCACCACTGCGCGCACACAGCCCGGTCACCACCGCCCCGCAGGGTGAGCAACGACTGGTCCTGCCGTGGAGGCCACCACCCGGACGGAGCAGCGAAATGGTTCCAACCGAACAAGCGGCTAATTTCCGATCAATTTTCGGGCTATTTTCGATAACGCCGATGGCCCCGCCAATTGCTCGCGAATGCGACCCTAACGGAATCTTACGAGCCAGCCAAGCACACGCTTGGAGCAATACCTCACGCCGGCCTCACCAAAAACGCTCACAACACCCCGGACCGGTTACCCCGCGAATTCCGGGTTGATCCGTGTGATCACGGTGGGGACGATGTGGGGACGGCCTCCCACACCCTCGGTGGCACCACCACCGAGGGGAGCAGGGATGCGCAGGACCAGGGACAGATTCGCCCAGTACGCCGCCTTCACGCTGGTCGCGGCGGCCGTCACGACGCTGGTGCTGCTGGCGCTGTCGCTCTAGCCAGGATCCGCTTCGCCACGGCCACCGCTCTGGGCTGACGCAGTCGTTCGGCGGCGGCGAGCGCCTCCTCACCGCAGCGGACGGCGGCGTCGCGGTCGCCGAGCGCCGAGTACAGGCGGGAGAGCTGTCCCAGCGCGCGATCGCTGACCCACCGGCGTCCCCAGCGCGTGATCGAGTCCAGACTCCACTCGGAGTACCGGACGGCCGCGGTCAGATCGCCCTCGAGCTCGGCACGAAGGGCGAGGGCCGCCGAGAACCACAGCTCGCCGTAATCGTCGTCGACGTCCTTCATGGTCTGGAGGATCTCGTCGTCGTTCGCCGCGGCCGCGCCGGTCCGGCACATCTCGACCGCCTTGCGCGCCATCCTCAAGGCCTTGCCCGGCATGCCGAGCTCCAGCACGGTGTGCGCGAAGTCCGTCAGTGCGAACGACTCCCCGCGCCAGTCACCCGACTCGCGGAAGGCCAGCAACGACCGCTCCAGGTACGCGAGGCACTCGTCGTCGTCGAACTGGTTGTAGTGCACGTAGCTGATGTCCTGCAACGTCAGGGCG
>JASLAV010000987.1 GCA_030146905.1 Lentzea sp.
ATGCGGGACGCGGGCTACCAGTACGTGGTCGTGGACGACTGCTGGTTCGACCCGCAGCGCGACTCGGCGGGCAACCTGCGCGCGCACCCGACGAAGTTCCCGAGCGGCATGAAGGCGCTGGGGGACTACATCCACGGGCGCGGCCTCAAGTTCGGCATCTACCAGGTGCCCAACGAGCGCACCTGCGCGCAGGGCACCGGCGCCTTTCCCGGTTCGACCGGCAGCAAGGGCCACGAGGTCCAGGACGCGCGCACGTTCGCGTCGTGGGGCGTGGACTACCTGAAGTACGACTGGTGCTCCGGCGCCGGCACCCGCGACGAGCAGGTCGCCCGCTTCTCGATCATGCGGGACGCGCTGCGCGCCACCGGCAGGCCGATCGTCTACAGCATCAACCCCAACAGCTTCCACGCGCCCACCGGCGACAGGTACAACTGGGGCGAGGTCGCCGACCTGTGGCGCACCACGGAGGACCTGCTGGACATCTGGCAGAACGGCAACACCAACAGCTACCCGATGGGTGTCGGCAACGTCGTCGACGTCACCGCCCCGCTGGCCGCGCAGGCAGGGCCCGGCCACTGGAACGACCCGGACATGCTCGTCGTCGGACGCCCCGGGCTCACCCTCACCGAGTCCCGCTCCCACTTCACGCTGTGGGCGTTGATGGCGGCGCCCCTGATGGCGGGCAACGACATCCGCACCATGTCCTCCGACGTGAGCGCGATCCTGCGCAACCAGCGCCTGCTCGCCGTGAACCAGGACCGCCTCGGCGCCGGCGGGCGCAGGGTGCGCGACGACGGCGCCACCGAGGTCTTCGCCAAACCGCTCGCGGACGGTTCCGTCGCCGTGGGCCTGTTCAACCGGGGTTCCGCGACCGCGACGATCGCCACGACGGCCGCCCAGATCGGCCTGTCCGGCAGCAGCTTCACGCTGACCGACCTGTGGACCGGCGGCACGTCGGCCACGTCCGGCGCGATCTCCGCCTCCGTGCCAGCGCACGGCGTCACCGCGTTCACGGTGACCGGCGGCGGCGCGATCGAGAACACCACCTCCCGGTTGCGCGGAGCGGGGTCGAACCGCTGCCTCGACGTCGAGAACGGCTCCACCGCGGCGGGCAGCGCTGTCGTGGTCCAGGACTGCCTCACCCCGGCGTCCCAGACGTGGACCACGTGGGCGGGCGGTGAGGTCCGCATGTACGGCGACAAGTGCCTCGACGCGTACGACCAGGGCACCGCCAACGGCACGCGGGTCATCGTCTGGCAGTGCAACGGCCAGGCGAACCAGCGCTGGACGCTCGGCTCCGACGGGACGATCCGCAACACCAACGCCGGGCTGTGCCTGGACGTCGAAGGCGCCGCGACCGCCAACGGCTCGCGGCTGGTGCTGTGGACCTGCAACGGCCAGGCCAACCAGAGGTGGTCACGATCATGAGATGGGCTCCGGCCGCGGCGGCGCTGTCCGCCCTCACCCTGGTGGCGGCGGGACTCGCCGCGAGCACGACCGCACAGGCGGCACCCGGCTGTTCCGTCACCTACACCAGGACCTCAGAGTGGCAGGGCGGCTTCGGCGCCTCCGTGTCGATCACGAACACCGGTGACGCGCTCACCGGGTGGACGCTCGAGTGGACCTACGGCTCCGGCCAGCAGGTCGGCCAGCACTGGAACGCCGTGATCACGCAGAGCGGCGGTGAGGTCAGCGCGCGCAACGCCGCCTACAACGGGTCCGTGCCCACCGGCGGCAAGGTCGAGTTCGGGTTCAACGGCACGTCCGGCTCGGCCAACGCCGACCCGGTGTCGTTCCGGCTGAACGGCACCACGTGCAACGGTGGCACCGGACCCACCACGACCACCACCACGACGACCACGACCACCACACCGCGGCCGGCGTCGTTCACGAACCCGGTGCTGTGGCAGGACTTCGCGGACATCGACATCATCCGCGTCGGCGACGCGTACTACTACTCGGCCTCGACCATGCACTACTCGCCCGGCGCGCCGGTCCTGCGTTCCTACGACCTGGTCAACTGGGAGTTCGCCGGGCATTCCGTGCCGCGGCTGGACTTCGGCTCCAAGTACGACCTCAACGGCGCCCGCGGGTACGTGCGCGGGATCTGGGCGTCGTTCCTCAACCACCGCAAGAGCAACAACACCTTCTACTGGGGCGGGTGCGTCGACTTCGCCCAGACCCACATCTACACCGCGGCCTCGGTGGACGCGCAGTGGTCGAAGCTGTCCACCATCAACAAGTGCTACTACGACGCCGGCATGCTGGTCGACGACAACGACACGATGTACGTCGCCTACGGCAACACCACGATCAGCGTCGCGCAGCTGTCGGCCGACGGGAAGTCCGAGGTGCGGTCGCAGCAGGTGTTCCAGACGCCGTCGAACATCGGCACCCTGGAAGGCGCGCGGTTCTACAAGCGCAACGGCAGCTACTACATCTGGCTGACCAGGCCGGCGAACGGCCAGTACGTGCTCAAGGCGTCCAGCCCGTGGGGTCCCTACACCGTCCAGCAGGTGCTGCTGAACATGCCGACCCCGATCCAGGGCGGGGGAGTGCCGCACCAGGGTGGCATGGTCCAGACGCAGAACGGCGACTGGTACTACATGGCGTTCGTCGACGCCTACCCCGGCGGCCGCGTGCCGGTGCTCGCGCCGATCACGTGGACCTCCGACGGCTGGCCGCGCATCACCACCGTCAACGGCGGCTGGGGCGTGAACTACCCGATGCCGAACCTGCCCCCGCCACCGCGCCAGGTCAAACCCATGACCGGCGTGGACACGTTCGACGGCACGAGACTCGGGCCGCAGTGGGAGTGGAACCACAACCCGGACACCACGAAGTACAGCGTCAACAACGGACTCAGCCTGTCGACGGCGACCGTGACCAACGACCTGTACAACGCCCGCAACACCCTCACCCACCGCGTCCAGGGCCCGACGTCCACCGCCACCGTCACGCTCGACGTGAGCGCGATGCGCGACGGCGACCGCACCGGCCTGGCGATGCTGCGCGACTCCTCGGCGTGGATCGGCGTCAAACGCGACAACGGTCGCAACCGCGTCGTCATGGTCAACGGCCTCACCATGGACAGCAGCTGGAACACCACCGGCACCGGCACCGAGGTCGCGAGCGCGAACCTCACCGGCAACCAGATCTGGTTGCGGGCCAACGCGGACATCCGTCCCGGTAGTGGACGGCAGGCCCGCTTCTCCTACAGCACCGACGGGGTGAACTTCACCTCGCTCGGCACCGGGTTCACGCTGAA
>JASLAV010000830.1 GCA_030146905.1 Lentzea sp.
TCGAGCACGGCGGAAACCGTGTGCCTGCTTGGATCCACGGCCACAGAAGCCTCCCGGAGCCCTCCAAAGCAAGTGCTTGGTAGGTTAGAGTATGGCCCATGGAGTCCTTCCGGCGCGAGGTGCGGGAATGGTTGTCCGCCAACCTCGTCGGTGAGTTCGCTGAGCTGCGCGGCCTGGGTGGTCCCGGCCGTGAGCACGAGGCATTCGAGGGACGGCTGAGGTGGCACCGGCACCTGGCGGCACACGGGTGGACGTGCCTCGGCTGGCCCGGCGAGCGCAGCGTCGAGGAGCAGGTGGTCTTCCACGAGGAGTACGCCGAGGCCGACGCGCCCGCGAAGGTCGACATCGTGGGGGAGGGCCTGCTCGGGCCGACGCTCATCGCGTTCGGCACGCCGGAGCAGAAGGCGCGGTTCCTGCCGAAGATCCGCTCGCTCGGCGAGCTGTGGTGCCAGGGCTACTCGGAACCCGACGCCGGGTCGGACCTCGCGTCCGTCCGGACCAGGGCCGCCCTCGACGGCGACCGGTGGGTGGTCGACGGCCAGAAGATCTGGACGTCGAACGCGCACTACTCGGACTGGATCTTCGTCCTGTGCCGCACCGAACCGGGGTCGCAACGGCACAGGGGCCTGTCGTACCTGCTGGTGCCGATGGACCAGCCCGGCGTCGAGGTCAGGCCGATCCGCCAGCTCACCGGCACGTCCGAGTTCAACGAGGTCTTCTTCGACGGCGCGGTCACCGCCCGCGAGAACGTCGTGGGGCAGCCCGGCGAGGGCTGGAAGATCGCCATGGCCACCCTCGGCTTCGAACGCGGCACCGCGATGCTGGGCCACCAGGTGGGCTTCCGCCGCCAGCTCGACGCGATCATGGCCGCCTCACCCGCCGACGAGCGGCTCACGAGGGCGTGGCTGGAACTGCACGTCATGCGTTCGCACACGCTCAGAACCCTGAACGAGGAACCGGGTCCGGAGGCGTCCGTGCTGAAGCTGTTCTGGGCCGGCTGGCACCGCAGGCTCGGCGAGCTCGCGATGGACTCGCTCGGGCCCGAGTCGATGATCGACGGCAACGAGTGGCAGCGCCTGTTCCTGTTCAGCCGCGCGGAGACGATCTACGGCGGCTCCGACGAGGTGCAGCGCGAGATCATCGCCCACCGGATCCTGGGGCTGCCGCGATGACCGGCCACGACCTGCTCGCCGGCAAGGTCGTCGTCGTGACGGCCGCCGCGGGCACCGGCATCGGGTCGGCGACCGCGCGGCGCTGCCTGGAGGAGGGCGCGACGGTCGTCATCAGCGACTGGCACGAGCGCCGCCTGAAGGAGACGCACGAGGCTCTCGGCACCGATCACGCGATCCCGTGCGACGTCACCGACGAGCAGCAGGTGCGGTCCCTGGTCGACGGCACCGTCGAGCGGTACGGCCGGATCGACGTGATGGTCAACAACGCGGGCCTCGGCGGCGAGAACTCCGTGCTGGAGATGACGGACGACGAGTGGGCGCGCGTCCTGGACGTGACGTTGAACGGCACGTTCCGCTGCACCAGGGCCGCGTTGCGCCAAATGGTCGCCCGGCGAAGCGGTGTCGTCATCAACAACTCCAGTGTGATCGGCTGGCGCGCCCAGAGGGGTCAAGCCCATTACGCGGCAGCGAAAGCAGGGGTCATGGCGCTCACCCGATGTGCCGCCATGGACGTGGCCGAGCACGGCATCCGGGTGAACGCGGTCGCTCCGAGCTTGGCCGCGCACCCGTTCTTGACCAAGGTCACCAGTGAGGAGTTGCTGACCGAGCTGGCGTCCCGCGAAGCTTTCGGGCGCGCCGCCGAGCCCTGGGAGGTCGCGAATGTGATCGTGTTCCTCGCCAGCGACTACTCGTCCTACATGACGGGCGAGGTCGTCTCGGTGAGCAGTCAGCATCCGTGAGGAAGGCAAGAACAGTGAGCAACCGCAGGCAGGAACTGCTCGCGTTGGCGGCGAGGATGTTCGCCGAACGCGGGTACGGGCAGACGACGGTGCGCGACATCGCGGACGCGGCGGGCATCCTGTCCGGCAGCCTCTACCACCACTTCGACTCCAAGGAGTCGATGGTGGACGAGATCCTGCGGACGTTCCTCGACGAGCTGTTCGCGCGGTACCGGGAGATCGTCGACGCGGGCCTCGAACCCAAGCAGACGTTGAAGGCGCTGGTCGTGGCGTCGTTCGAGGCGATCGACACCCGGCACGCCGAGGTCGCGATCTACCAGAACGAGTCCAAGCACCTCATGCCCCTGGAGCGGTTCTCCTACATCGAGGACCGCAACGTGGAGTTCCGCAAGCTGTGGTCGGTGCTGCTGGAGGACGGGATGAGCGCGGGCGTGTTCCGCGCGGACCTCGACGTGGACCTGGCCTACCGGTTCATCCGCGACACGGTGTGGGTGGCCGTGCGGTGGTACCGGCCGGACGGCGGGCTGTCGGCGGACACGGTGGCCGACCAGTACCTCGCGATCCTGCTCGACGGCATCGCCACGGGGCGCCGGAAGAACTCGAAGACGTAGAAGGAGGGCCCTCGTGGCCGAGGCGTACATCATCGAGGCTGTGCGGACTCCGGCGGGCAGGCGGGGCGGTGAGCTCAGCCACGTGCACCCCGCCGATCTCGGCGCGCACGTGATCACCGCGCTGCTCAACCGGGTCGAGGTCGACCCGACCGACGTGGACGACGTGATCTTCGGGTGCGTGGACACCGTCGGCCCGCAGGCAGGCGACATCGCCAGGACTTCGTGGCTGGCCGCGGGGTTCCCCGAGCAGGTGCCCGGCGTGACGGTCGACCGGCAGTGCGGGTCGAGCCAGCAGGCGCTGCACTTCGCCGCGCAGGCGGTGATGAGCGGCACGGCCGACGTGGTCGTCGCCGGTGGTGTGCAGAACATGTCGCAGGTGCCGATCGGCTCCGCCATGACGGTGAGCCCGTTCGAGGGCTGCGAGGGCTGGCAGCACCGCTACGGCGACGAGGAGGTCTCGCAGTTCCGCGCCGCCGACCTGATCGCCGTGCGGTGGGACCTGTCGCGGCGGGAGATGGAGGAGTTCGCGCTGCGGAGCCACCTGCGGGCGATCACCGCGATCAAGGAGGGCCGGTTCGACCGCGAGATCGCGCCGGTGAACGGTGTCGCGGCCGACGAGTGCCCGCGGCCGGACACCAGTGCCGAGAAGATGGCGAAGCTGCCGCCGTTGCGGCCGGGCGGGCGGACCACGGCGGCGTTGTCCTCGCAGATCTCCGACGGCGCCTCGGCGGTGCTGGTGGTGTCGGAACGCGCCGTGCGCGAGCACCGGCTCACGCCGCGGGCTCGGGTGCACCACATCTCGGCGCGCGGGTCCGACCCGATCTACATGCTGACCGCGCCGATCCGTGCGACGAAGCACGCGCTGGATCGAGCCGGCATGTCCATTTCGGACATCGACCTGTTCGAGATCAACGAGGCGTTCGCGTCGGTGGCGATGGCGTGGGCCAAGGAGCTGAAGGTCGACCTGGGACGCGTGAACGTCAACGGGGGAGCGCTTGCGCTGGGGCACCCGATCGGCGCGACCGGAACGAAGCTGTTCACGACGTTGCTGCACGAGCTGGAGCGGTCCGGTGGCCGGTACGGG
>JASLAV010000835.1 GCA_030146905.1 Lentzea sp.
GCCCGCTCTACCACCGGATCGCGAAGCCCTGGCCACCCGCGTCCGACGGCAGGATCCGCACCTCCGCGTCCGGGCCCAACGACGTGTCGACGCCGGACAGCCGGCGGCACTCCTCGCCGTCCACGTAGAAGTTCACGTGACGGCGCGGCCCGGCCCGCTCGTCGCGCAACCTCCGGTCCAGCAACGGGTACAGCGCGGCCAGGTGGTCGAGCAGCGCGCCGAGCGTGGCCGGCTCGGGCAGGTCGGCCTCCGGTCTGGACCGGTCGCCCGCCGTCTGCCGGAGCGGGCCGGGAACGCGATCGGCGCGTGGTCCGGCCCCTCCCAGGTGGCGGCCGGGTCGTCGCTGGTCACGACGGTCGGGCCGAAGTGGGAACTGCTCGTGCCGGCCAGGGTGCGCGGTCGGTCGCGCCGCTGGTCGATCGCGATCGCGCAGACCTCGGTCATCCGGTGGTGCGGTCCGCCGAGGCTCCACGACATCCGGTCTTCGCTGGTCGCGAGCCACAGGCCCGGGGAGGAGCCGGATAAGTTACCGACTGGTAGCGTGCGGCGGCGACGAAGGGAGAACCCCGGTGCTGTTCGACCCGAACACCTACGACCCCGCACACCTGGACGCCGAGAGCCGCCGCCTGCTCCGCGCGACCATCGACTGGTTCGAGGAGCGCGGCAAGCGCCGCCTGATCGCCGACGACCAGGCGAGGGTCTGGTACACCGAGTTCCTCGACTTCGTCGCGCGGGAGAAGCTGTTCGCGACCTTCTGCACGCCGGCGTCCCAGGCCGGCGGCGACGGCGCTTCCTCCGGAAGCGACAAGCGCTGGGACGCCGCCCGCAACGCCGCGCTGAGCGAGGTCCTCGGCTTCTACGGGTTGCAGTACTGGTACGCCTGGCAGGTCACCGTGCTGGGCCTCGGCCCGATCTGGATGAGCGACAACGCCGCGGCCCGCGAGAAGGCCGCCGAACTGCTCGACCGGGGCTCGGTGTTCGCGTTCGGGCTGTCCGAGAAGGAGCACGGCGCGGACGTCTACTCCACCGACATGGTCCTCACGCCCACCGCCACCGGCTTCACCGCGACCGGCGGGAAGTACTACATCGGCAACGGCAACGTGGCCGGCATGGTGTCGGTCTTCGGCCGGCGCGCGGACGTCGAGGGCCCGGACGGGTACGTCTTCTTCGCCGTCGACTCGCAGCACGAGAAGTTCACGCTGGTCAAGAACGTGGTCGACTCGCAGATGTTCGTCAGCGAGTTCCGCCTGGATGACTACCCGGTCACCCCGGACGACGTCCTGCACACCGGCCCCGACGCGTTCAGCGCCGCCCTCAACACGGTCAACGTGGGCAAGTTCAACCTGTGCACGGCCTCGATCGGCATCAACGAGCACGCGTTCCACGAGGCCATCACGCACGCCCACAACCGCATCCTGTACGGCAAGCGGGTCACCGACTTCCCGCACGTGCGGCAGAACTTCGTGGACGCCTACGCGCGCCTCACCGCCATGAAGCTGTTCGCCGACCGCTCGGTGGACTACTTCCGCAGCGCCTCCCCCGACGACCGCCGCTACCTGCTGTTCAACCCGATCACCAAGATGAAGGTCACCAGCGAGGGCGAACGGGTCGTCGACCTGCTGTGGGACGTGATCGCGGCCAAGGGCTTCGAGAAGGACACCTACTTCTCGATGGCCGCCCGCGACATCCGCGCGCTGCCGAAGCTGGAGGGCACGGTCCACGTCAACCTCGCCCTCGTGCTCAAGTTCATGCCGAACTACCTGTTCCGGCCCACCGCCTACGCCGACGTCCCGACCAGGCACGACCCGGCCGACGACGAGTTCTTCTGGCGGCAGGGCCCGGCCCGCGGCCTCGGGCAGGTCCGGTTCCACGACTGGGAGACCGCCTACCGCGAGCACGCCCACGTGCCCAACGTGGCCCGCTTCCACGAGCAGGCCCGGGCGCTGCGGACCCTGCTCACCGACGCCGCGCCGGACGACGAGCAGCAGCGGGACCTGGACTTCCTGCTCAACCTCGGCCACCTGTTCACGCTGGTCGTCTACGGCCAGCTGGCGCTGGAGCAGGCCCGGATCACCGACCTGGACGCCGACGTGCTGGACCAGGTGTTCGACGTCCTGGTGCGCGACTTCTCGGCCTACGCGGTCGCGCTGCACGGCAAGGCGTCGTCCACCGAGGCGCAGCAGCGCTGGGCGGTCGAGCAGGTCCGCAAGCCCGTTGTCGACCAGGCCCGCTTCGAACGCGTCTGGAGCAAGGTGGCGGCGCTGTCCGGCGCATACGAAATGCGTCCGTGAGCGATCACGGTAAGGCGGTGGGTGTTCGCCACCGCCTTACCGGCGAAGTCGCAGGTAAACGATTAACCGCGGCGGACAGCCGGTCGGCCCGCACCGGCAATGGCACCAATCAGCACCACTCCGACCGGACGTCGCGGACACCGCTCGACGGGTGAACGCGGGTCCGATCGCGGACCTCTCGGCGCGGATGCCGTCTTGACTGGCGGGTGCGCCGGCGTGTTTCGTCGTCAGCTACCGACGAACCGGAGGGAATCGCGCGCATGACCGCGTCCAAGGCACTGCGGGCCCTGCGGGAGGCGATCGTGCTGGAGCACCTGGAGTCGGAGAACGAGCACGAGTTCGACACCGCCGTCGGCGCCTTCGACCACCCGCGGTGCGAGATCGTGGCGACCGGTCAGGTGTTCGACGGTCGGGCCGAGGTCGCCGGCTACTACGAGCACGTCCGCGACGTGTTCCCGGACCAGCGCAGCACGCTGGTCGAGCTGCACCACGCCGACGACGCGGTGATCGTGGAACTGGAGCTGCGGGGCACCCACCAGGGCAGTCTCCGCGGCGAGGAGCCCTCCGGGCGGGCCTACCGGGTGCGCACGACGGCGTTCTTCGTGTTCGACGACGCCCGGCTGATCGGCAAGCGGGTGTACGGCGGGCAGGTCGACCAGGCCCCCGCGCTGGCCACCTGAGCAACGATTCGGGCCGCCACCCCCCGCTGCTGCGAGGAGTGGCGGCCCGAAAAGATCCAGGTCCTGGTGGTGACCCGGATTAGGTCAGAGCGGTCGAACCGCCTGTGCCTGCGGGCCCTTCTGGCCCTGGCCGATCTCGAACTCCACCCGCTGGTTCTCTTCCAG
>JASLAV010001036.1 GCA_030146905.1 Lentzea sp.
CTACCGTCTCCGAAATCGTCTGGAAAGTTAACAGACAGGAGCGGACCTGTGCGTGCCGGAAGCCCACGACTGCTGCGGGAGATCAACGACCGCGCAGCCATCGAGGCTCTGCTGCGCAACGGGCCGCTGACCAGGTCGGAGCTGGAAGGCCTGATCGGTCTCTCCAAGCCGGCGACCGCACAGCTGCTCACCCGGCTCGAAACGTCCGACACCGTCGTCCGCGACGGGCTGCGGGGCGGCGGGCGCGGGCCGAGGGCTCAGCTGTGGTCGGTCAACGGGACGCTGGCGCACGTCGCCGCCGCCGACCTCACCCCGGACGCGGTCGACATCGCGATCGCGGACATCTCCGGTGCCGTGCTCACCGAGCACAAGGCGCCGATGCCCGCGAAGCACGGCGTGCTCGAAGCGTTCGTCGGCGCGGTCGGCACGGCGTGCGGGCAGGCCGGACTGACGGCCGACCAGCTGCTGCACGTCGTGGTGGGCTGTCCGGGAGCGGTGAACCCCGCGAACGGCGAGCTCGCCTACGCACCGCACCTGCCCGGCTGGAACGGGTTCGACATGCCTGGCCGGTTGCGCGAGCAGCTCGCGACCTCGGTGAGCGTCGAGAACGACGTCAACCTCGTCGCGTTGGAGGAGATGGTCGCCGGACGGGCCACGGAGGTGCGCGACTTCGTCGTCATCTGGCCCGCGGACCTCGTCGGTGCCGCGGTCGTCGTCAACGGGGTGCTGCTGCGCGGCGCTTCCGGCGGCGCGGGCGAGATCGACGGTCTGATGATCCCCGACCGCGCGAACGCCGACACCGGCACGGACCGCTCCGGCGGCACGTTCGGGGAACTGCTCAGCAGCACGTCGATCTGCAGGCTCGCCAGGGCTCACGGGCTCGCCGCGCGCGACGGTCACAGCGCCGTGCGCAAGGCGCTGGCCGCGGGGCCGGCGGGCCGGGAGTTCCTGGGTGATCTCGCCAGGCGCATCGCCACGGGCGTGGCCGGCGTCGTCGCGGTGCTCGACCCGGAGCTCGTCCTCCTGTCCGGCGACATCGCCCACGCGGGTGGAACCACGCTGAACGACCTCGTTGCCGCGGAACTGCGGCAACTGGTGGTGCCGAGGACACCTGTCCGGCTGGCGCTGGTGACCGGGAAGCCGGTGCGCAGCGGCGCACTGCACTCGGCACTGGCCGTCGCACGCGAGCAGGTGTTCGGCCTGCCGGCAGCCACCACCGCTCCATTCCGCGGCCCAGTGGCCGCCGGGTCCCCACGTTGATCGAGAAGGAGTGCACATGCGCAAGCACACCCGTGCTGCCCTGCTCTGTGTCGCCGCAGCGCTGACCCTCACCGCATGTGCGGCGGGCAAGGGCGGCGGCGCCGGTTCCGACGCCGCGGCTGCTCCTGGCAAGGACGACAAGCTGACGCTCACGGTCTGGAGCAACTACTCCGACCGCGAGTACGAAGAGGTCACCAAGGCCCTCAAGACGTTCAACGCGAAGTTCCCGAACATCGAGATCAAGCACGAGGGCTCGCAGGACGACGACAAGATCACCGCGGGCATCCGTTCCGGCAACACACCGGACGTCGCCCTGTCGTTCACCACCGACAACATCGGTCAGTTCTGCTCCTCCGGCGCGTTCCAGCCGCTGAAGTCGTACATCGACCGCGACAAGGTGGACCTGAACCAGATCTCCCCCGCGGTCCAGGAGTACACCGAGTACAAGGGCAACCGCTGCGCGATGCCCATGCTCACCGACGTCTACGCCATGTACTACAACAAGGACCTGCTGTCGGGCGCCGGTGTCACGACCCCGCCCAAGACGCTGGACGAGCTGTACGACGCGGCGGTCAAGGCGACCAAGAAGGCGCCGAACGGTGACATCGAGGTCGCGGGTTACCTGCCCACGATGGGCTTCTACGCCAACCGCCCGACCATCCTCGCGCCGTCGTTCGGCGCGGAGTGGGAGAAGGACGGCAAGTCCTCGCTCGCGAGCTCGCCCGGCTTCACCGAGATGATGACGTTCCAGAAGAAGCTCGTCGACTTCTACGGCTACGACCAGCTGGAGCGCTTCCGCGCGGGCCTCGGCCAGGAGTACTCCGCCGACCACGCGTTCCACCAGGGCAAGATCGCGATCATGATCGACGGCGAGTACCGGACCGCCTTCCTCAAGGCGCAGGCGCCGCAGATCAAGTTCGGCACGGCCCCGTTCCCGACCTGGAAGCCCGCCGACTACGGCACCGCGTTCACCACCGGCACGATCATGGGCATCCCCAAGGGCGCCAAGAACCCCGGCGCCGCGTGGGAGCTGATCAAGCACCTGTCGTTCGACACCGACACGATCGTCGACCTGTCCAACGCCATCAAGAACGTCCCGAGCACCAAAGCCGCCATGGAGAGCCCGAAGCTCGAGGTGGACGAGCAGTTCAAGACGTTCATCGACCTCGCCAAGAGCGACAAGCTCAAGGGCAACCCCGTCACCCCCATCGGTGACGCGCACATCAAGGCCGTCACCGACTTCTCGGTCTCCTACCAGTCCGGCAAGGTCCCCGACCTCGCGGCCGGTCTGAAGGAGGTCGACAAGAACATCGACGACCAGATCGCCAAGAGCGGCAAGTAGGGACTCGCGAGATGACCGCCACGCTCGGCGCACGGCCCGCCCCCGGCAAGGGACGGGCACGTGCCCGCCACCGCCTCGCCGTGCTCGGGTTCATGGCTCCGGCCATCATCGGCTTCGGCCTGTTCTTCGTCTACCCGTTGGTCGCCACGGTCGTCTTCAGCTTCACGAAGTACGACCTGATCAACCCGCCGGAGTTCAACGGCCTCGACAACTACACGTTCATGTTCAAGGATCCCCTGCTCATCAAGGCGATCACGAACACGCTGTGGTTCGTCGTGGTGCTCACGATCGCGCGGACCGTGTTCGCGCTGGGCGTGGCGTCGGTCATCGCTCGTCTCA
>JASLAV010001037.1 GCA_030146905.1 Lentzea sp.
TCCAGTGTCAACCGCTGGGCACCCTCCCGGATGATGAGGCTGTCGAGGCTGCTGCGACTGGTCACGAGCACCACGCATGACGAACTTCCCGGCAGCAACGCGCGCACGTGCTCGCTGTCGCGAACGTTGTCCAGTACGAGGAGCATTCGGCGGGTGGCGAGCAGGCTGCGGTAAAGACCGGCCTTGGCCTCGACCTCGAGCGGAATCGCTTCGGGCGCTACTCCCAGCGCGATCAGGAAGCCGTGCAACACCTGCGCGGGCTCGACCGACGTCTGGCGGTCGAAGCCGTGAAGATCCGCATACAGCTGCCCATCGGGGAAACGCTCTGCAACGCCATGAGCCCACGTCAACGCGAGGGCAGTCTTACCAATCCCCGCCGTGCCGTGGATCGCAGAGATCACGACTGTGCTCGAACCCGCGCTCTTGCCTGTTTGGTCGATGAGCGCGTCGAGCGTCAACAACTCACGTTGACGGCCTACGAAGTGGGGATTCCGCGCTGGCAGCAGTTGCGGTGTCGGACGCGGGGGCATCGGCTGTGGCGGTATCTGGCGTTCCAAACTGATCCCACCGCGCACTACACCCACTTGCACGACGGTGCCCGCGACCTCGCTCTCCAGAGCGTTGCTGGTCCACGACTTACTATCGGCTGAGTCATCGGAACTGGTCGACGATCCGTCACCCATCCACCCAGTGTGACGCAGTTGAGCGCTCCAGAACGGTCATCCGCATCCCCAAAGCAATCGGATCGGCCCAAGGGCCACTGCAGAACATCGCATCGACTGGCGAGGCAGAGCACACGCGCCCTTGAAGCCGGCAGGCGCACGACTCCGCCGTCAGACCGATCGCTCACGTGGCCAAGGATCTCGGCGTTTCGCGGCAGCACGCACGCCGCTGGGCCCGCCTCTCTTGCGACGGGGATCTGATGGGACTGGCTGATCGATCCAGCGGGCCGCACCACATGCCATCGCGGACCTCTGGCCAGACAAAGCCCAAGCCGTCGCCCGCCCGCAGCGAACTACACTGCGGGTCGGCTCGGATCAGTGCCCGCACCGACGTCTCCGGCCGCACCGTGTCGCGGGTGCAGGCCCGGCATGGCGTTGTGCGTGCCGAAACCGCATCCATGCAGGTTAAGGAGCATGACGATACTCGTGGATGACTCCGCCGAGACGGTCCTGTCGATCGACGGTGAGGCGTTCGATCTGGCCGGGTTTGAGACGCTGGGGCAAAATCCGCAGGGGTGCTGCGGCGGCGAGTGATCGGTGGGTTCGGTGCTCGTTGTAGTGCCGCTCGTACTCGCGCAGCGCACGGCGTAGGTGGGTCTGGTTCCAGATGAGCGTGCGGTCCAGCAGTTCGGCGCGGAGTGTCTTGACCCAGCGTTCGATGATGGAGTTCATCCAGGGCATCCGGACACCGGTCGGCACCATAGTGATCCCCGCGGCGCCGAGGATCTTGTCGATCAAAGCGGGGTATTTGGCGTCGCGGTCGCGGATGAGGAATTTGATCCGCGTGAGGTGTCCGGTGTCCTCGAGGTCCATGAGCGGGTTGCGGATGGCTTGGGTGACCCAGGCGTGGGTGGGGTGCGGTGGTGCCGAGGATGCGTATCCGCCTGCCGCTGTGGTGGATGGCGGCGAGAGTGTACTGGCACTGACTGGTCAGCGTGACGGTCTCGATGAAGTCCATCGCCAGGATCGCCTCAGCCTGCGAGCGCAGGAAGTCGGCCCAGGTAACGGTTGTCCGGCGCAGGGCCGGATCGATGCCGGCGGTCTTGAGGATCTCCCACACCGTGGACGCGGCGATCGCGATGCCCAGCAGCGCGAGTTCACCGTGAATGCGTCGATATCCCCACGAAGGGTTCTCGGTTGCCAAGCGCAGGACGAGGCGGCGAATCGAAGCGACCGTGCGCGGACGTCCAGGCCCTCGGTTCACGCTCGTACGGGCATGGCGGCGCTTCATCAAGTCGCGATGCCACCTCAGTACCGTGACCGGGCTGACCAGAAGCCCGAGCCGACGCAACCGCGCGCGGGCCAAGGGCACGAGCAAAGCGGCGAGCAACGCCCTGTCCTCAGGTCTCAGCCGAGGGCGCTGATCACCGAGTTGTCTGCGCAAGACCGTGAGCTGATGACGTAGCGCAAGGATCTCGACGACCTTCTCACGATCGGTCATACGCAAGAGCCATAACGCAGAGAAAGCGCGGGAGACGGCGAGGTAGGCGAAGCGGACCAGCACGGCCGCGATCATGCCCGATGAAAACCGCCAACACGTCTATGCCTGCTGACCTGCACGGACGTATTTCTCGGCACGCACAGGATCGACAAGGGCCCGAACTGGTCGAAGGCGAAACACCGCTGCGGGAACCGGGTCATGACGTGTTCGATCCGGTCAAGCTTGGTGTCGAAGTCCGGGTCGGTCGATTCCTTCCAGGTCCGGGTGCGCTGGAAGGTGATCCCGTGCTCGCACAGGATCTGCCGGAGTCGTTCCCGGCCGATCCGGATCCGCCGCACTGGGTTGCGGGCCAGATGTTCGGCAAGTTTGCGCACGCTCCACCGGGTGAAGGGTTTGCCCAGCTTGGTGGGCCGGGTGGTGGCCGTCGCTACGATGACCTGTTCGTCATCGGGGCTGATCAGGCGGGGACGGCCTCCCGCCCATCGAGGGTCCAGCGCGGCTAGGCCCCGTTCGTTGAAGGCGTGGATCACGTCGCGGACGGTGTCCTCGTGCGCGCCGAGCAGGCGGGCGATCGCGGGCACCGGAGTCCCCGAGGCCATGATGATCGTCGCCCGCCGCACCCGGATCGACTCGTGCTTGCCACGACGAGTGATCCGCAGCAGCGTGCGGCCCTCGTCCTCGGTTAACCGCCGCGCTCTGACCGGCTCGGCCATCGACGTTCCTCACGCTCGACAACGACTTCGTCATTGTCGAGCGTGAGATCAACACAGCTCAGCGTCCAGGACCATTGCCCGGCGTGTCACCAACCCGGCGAACCTTCGTGGTCAACGCACTAGTAGTGCTTTGTTAGGTGGGATGTTTGGGTGGCTGTCGCGTGTGATCTTCTTGTGGGTGACTCCGGAGGAGATGGCTCGGGTTCGGCCGGTGATCGAGGGCTTCGCCGGGTCGATGTTCGGTGGGTTCGCGCGGCGTGATCAGCGGGCAAAGGGCGAGCTGTATCTGCGTGGGCTGATGCTGGACGGCAAGCGCAAATCGATGCAGCCGATGGCCGAGCGGCTCGGAGTCGATCACCAGCAGCTGCAGCAGTTCGTGAGCACCTCGACGTGGGACCACGTCGAGGTGCGCCAGCGTCTGGCCGGGTGGGCGCGGGAATTCGTCGACCCGGACGCGCTGGTCATCGATGGCACCGGGTTTCCCAAGGACGGCAAGGATTCCCCTGGAGTGGCCAGAATGTACTGCGGTGCGCTGGGCAAGACCGGGAACTGCCAGATCGGCGTCAGTGTGCACGCGGTCACCGACTGGGCCTCGGCCGCGATCGACTGGCGGCTGTTCCTGCCCGAGTCCTGGGACGACACGAAAGTCACTGATGAGGCGGCGGCCGCTGAGATCCGGGCGCGGCGGGCGCGTAGTGCGATTCCGGACGAGGTGCGGCATCGGGAGAAGTGGCGCCTCGCGCTGGACATGCTCGACGAGGTCACCGGCGAGTGGGGCCTGCCGGCGCGGCCGGTGGTGGCCGACGCAGGCTACGGCGACGCCACCGAGTTCCGTCTCGGTCTGACCGAACGCGGCCTGACCTACGTACTCGCTGTCAGCCCGGCCGCGACCGCGCACCCCGCCGAGGCCGTGCCGGCCACCGCGGCCTGGGTCGGCAACGGCCGTCCACCCGGACCGCGCTATCAGGACAAAGCCGTGGATTTGAAGACCCTGGTCATGAACGGCGGCCGGTCTGCGGGCAAGTTTGTTGTGTGGCGCCACGGATCCAAGAAGTCGCCAGGCAACCCGACCGCGGCCATGCGGTCACGGTTCCTCGCGCTTCGGGTCCGCCCAGCCAACCGCAACATCCCCCGAGCCGCGGACGGAAGCCTGCCCGAGTGCTGGCTGCTGGCCGAATGGCCGCCCGGCGAACCCGAGCCCACCGACTACTGGCTGTCCACCCTCCCGGCAGATATCCGGCTGCGGGACCTGGTGCGGCTGGCCAAGATCCGCTGGCGCATCGAGCACGACTACCGCGAGCTCAAAGACGGCCTCGGCCTGGACCACTTCGAAGGCCGCAGTTGGATCGGCTGGCACCGCCACGTCACCCTCGCCGCGGTCGCCCAGGCCATCTGCACCCAGCTTCGCCGCACCCCACAAGCCCTTGCGCAGGTCTGACGCTCTACGCGGTCCTGCGCGAACTCCAGGCCTTACTCGCGGTCTGGACGGGTATCTGTCATACCTGCCGACAACCCGTCCAGACCCGAACATCCGCAACAACAACAGCCCAGGTCAGCAACATCTAACAAAGCACTACTAGTGACCCCAGGCACCATCCTGCGATGGCACCAATGCCCGGTCATCAGGAAGGCTGTCGACGCGAACTCAGTCCGTAGTGACCGCGAATCATCGAGTACTCGTAATGGTTTCGGAAGAG
>JASLAV010000857.1 GCA_030146905.1 Lentzea sp.
CGCCAGCTCGACGGCGATCGCCCGGATCCGTTGGCACGCCTCGACGAGACCGCTGAGGCCCTGACGAACCTGCAGGACGCCGTCACGGGTGAGGAGTCCCTCGACGATGCGCTGCAACGGGTCGCGGACACCGCGACGAGAGCCGTGGCGGACGCCGACGCCCTGACTGTGACCGTGCTGACGTCGGAACAGTGGCGCACGGCCGCGGCCACGGACCAGCGTCTCGTCGAACTCGACGAGAGGCAGTACGAGTCCGGCCGCGGACCGTGCCTGGAGGCGGCCCGCACGCTCACGCCGGTGCGAGCGGTGATCGGCGAGCACGGCGACCTGTGGCCGGAGTTCGAGGACGCGGCCAGGGCGGCCGGCGTCCGGGCGTACCTGTCGGTGCCGGTGGTCCTCCCGGGGACCGACGACGACGAGGCGCGGCACATCGGTTCGCTCAACATCTACAGCTACACCGCGGCGGCCTTCGACCCGTTCGACGAGGGCCTCATGAGGCTGTTCACCGCGGCCGCGTGCGCGACGATCACCAACGCCCAGCGGTGGCAGCACTCCCGCGGCCAGGTGAAGCAGCTGGAGCGCGCCCTCGAGTCCCGCGGTGTGATCGACCAGGCCAAGGGCGTGCTCATGGCGGTGCACGCGTGCGACGCGGACGAGGCGTTCAAGATGCTGGTGGACCAGTCGCAGCGGGCGAACACCAAGCTCCGCGACGTGGCGGCGAACCTGCTGGAGTCGGTCAGGAGCTCCTGACGGCGGCACCGTGCGTTCGATGATCACGCGCACGGCAGCCGGATCCCGCACCACGTCTGGTGTGTGATCGTCAGCACGTCGAAGGACGACGCGCGCGGACCTCCGCGAAGCCCGCGGCCGGCACGGCGATCTCCAGGTCGCTGTGCGGCCGGGACTACTCGCCACGGAAGAGGTCCAGCGCCCATCCCGCGACGACGTACCAGGGCGTGCTCACGCCCTCCAGCCGTGCCGCGACCTCCGCCGGCCGCCACGGGTTCGCCCACCGCGCTTCCAGGTCGCTGTTCCACACGGCGGAGTCCACGGCGAAGACCCTGTCACGCGGTCAGCGCCACCTCCGACTCGCGCCGTGTGAGCACCACGGGCCCGTCCTCCGTGATGGCCACCGTGTGCTCGGAATGGGCGGTGCGCGAACCGTCGGCCGAACGGATCGTCCAGCCGTCCTCGTCGTAGACGATCCGGTCGGTCGTGCGGCAGAACCAGGGTTCCAGCGCGAGGGTCAGGCCGGCCCTGAGCGTCAGGCCGCGGCCCGCCTTCCCCTTGTTGGAGACGTGCACGTCCTCGTGCATGGTGCGGCCGATGCCGTGGCCGCCGAACTCCGTGTTGACCGGATATCCGTGATCCCGTGCCACCGCCCAGATCGCGGCCGAGATGTCGCCGACGCGGTTGCCGGGACGCGCCGCGGCGATCGCCGCCTCCAACGCCTCCTCGGTGGCGCGCACGAGTCGCAGGTCCTCCTCCGCCGGGGTGCCCACGATGATCGTGCGCGCGGAGTCCGCGGCCCAGCCGTCGATCACGGCCGCGAAGTCCGCGGAGAGCACGTCGCCGTCGCGCAGCGCATAGTCGTGCGGCAGGCCGTGCAGCACCGCGTCGTTGACCGACAGGCAGATGACGTTGCGGAACGGGCCTTCGCCGAACGACGGCGCGTAGTCCCAGTAGCACGACTCCGCTCCGCGTCGTTCGATCATGCCGCGCACGTGGTGCTCCAGGTCGAGCAGGTTGACGCCCACGTCGGCGAGCCTGCCGACCTCGGTGAGCACCTCCGCCACGAAGCGCCCGGTCACGTGCATGCGCTCGATCTCGGCGGGCGACTTCAGTTCGATCACTGTCTACCTCACATCGGTGGAACCGGTATTGTTATACCGGGGACCCTAACGTGAAGCGGTATAGAAATACCAGTCGGGCGGACTCGGGTTGCGGATCTCCTGTCACTCCAACGGCCGAAGATTGATGATCTTGGTCAGCGGGAACTCGGCGGGGAGCTGATCAACGACGGGAAGGCCGCCATGTCCGCCCAAGACCGCGTGCTCGCGGACCGGTACGAGCTCGCCGACGTGCTGGGCACCGGAGGCATGGCCGAGGTGCGACGCGCCTGGGACAAGCGCCTGCACCGCCACGTCGCGGTGAAGCTGTTCCAGGCGGGGACCGAACTCTCCCACGAGCGCCGGTTCGACAACGAGATCAAGACGCTCGCCTCGCTCTCGCACCCGCGGCTGGTGCAGGTGCACGACGCGGGAACCAGTGGCGGCACGCCGTTCGTGGTCCTGCAGCTCGTCGACGGGTGCACGTTGCGCGACCGCGTCGTCGAGGGGCCGCTCGGCGTCGAGGACGTGAAGCGGATCGGCGCGGATCTCGCCGAGGCGCTCGCCTACGTGCACGCGATGGGCGTGGTGCACCGCGACGTGAAGCCGTCCAACGTCCTGCTGGACAAGGACGGCAACACCCACCTGGCCGACTTCGGCCTGGCCAGGGTGATCGACACCACCCGCCTCACCCGGCCGGACCAGGTGGTCGGCACCGCCGCCTACCTCTCGCCGGAGCAGGTCCGCGGCGAGGAGCTCACCGGCGCGGTGGACGTCTACGCGCTCGGACTGGTGCTGCTCGAATGCCTCACCGGCCACCGCGAGTACCAGGGCAGCGAGATCGAGGCCGCGGTCGCGCGCCTGCACCGCAGGCCCTCGATCCCCGACGACCTCCCCACGAGCCTGCGGCGCCTGCTGACGCTGATGACGTCGCTGTCGGCGCGCCGCCGTCCCACCGCCGCCGAGTGCGCGCGGATCCTGCGCGAACCGGATGAGCCGCCCACGCGGGTCGGCGCGGTCCTGCGCAAGCGGCACGCGCTCGTCGGCCCGGTCGCGGTCGCCCTGTTCGCCGCGGTGGGCATCGCCGCCGTGGTCATCCCCCCGCCGCCTCCCGCCGAGTCCACCCCGCCGGCCGC
>JASLAV010000859.1 GCA_030146905.1 Lentzea sp.
TGGGCATAAGGAGAAAGCACATGTTCGTTCGCACGGTCGCAGCTGTGGTCGCGATGTTCGCCGCTCTGCTGATGGGCGCGTCGGTCGCGTCGGCGGCACCGGCCAAGTACACCCACTCGCAGGCGACCGCGCAGCTGCGCGCCGCCGGCATCAGCTGGGCCTCCAGCGGCAACTGCAGCAACCGCAACCAGTCGAACTGCACCTCGTTCGAGCAGATCAACCAGACGACGATCGCGGGTGCCAAGACGTTCAAGAGCGCGTCGGGCTGCGCGCTGACCATCACCGGCGGTACGGAGACCGGCCACGCGTCGGGCACGTACTCGCACTGGAACGGCTACAAGGTGGACTACCGGCTGTCCAGCTGCGTCACGAACTACATCAAGAGCAGCTTCTCGTCCATCGGCGGCAACAAGTGGAAGTCGAACGCGGGCAACATCTACTACCTCGAGTCGAACCACTGGGACGTCACGTACCACAACTGCGGGTGCTGAGAACCTGTTGCCGAACCGGGGGTGAGGCCGGTAGTACTTGTCGGGTGACCACACTCGGCGCTGTCTACCGGCCTCAGCTCCCCCCAGAGAACCTGCGTTCGGTCGTGCTCGCCGCCGAGGAGTCCGGTGTGGACTCCCTGTGGCTGTGGGAGGACTGCTTCCTGGAGAGCGGCATCGCCGCCGCGTCCGCCGCACTGGCGTGGACGTCCCGCCTGAAGGTCGGGGTGGGACTGCTGCCGGTGCCGTTGCGCAACGTCGCGCTGACCGCGATGGAGGCCGCGACGCTCGACCGGCTGTTCCCCGGACGCGTCACCATCGGCATCGGGCACGGCGTGCAGGACTGGATGGGCCAGGTCGGTGCGCGGGTGTCCTCGCCGCTGACCCTCCTGCGCGAGTACACCCTGGCGCTGAAGGCGCTGCTGGCGGGCGAACGCGTCACCACGGAGGGCCGGTACGTGAAGCTGAGCGGTGTGGCGCTCGACTGGCCGCCCGCCGCGCCCATGCCGATCCACGTGGGAGGGCTCGGCGTGAAGACACTGGACCTGGCGGGTGAGGTCGGTGACGCCACGATCCTCGACGCGTCGGCCGACCTGGACAGGGTCCGTGCCATCAGGGCGTCCCGCGAGCACCCCGTGGTCGTCTACGTGGAGACCGACTCGCGCGACCGGGCGTTCGTCACGGACCTGGTCGCGCAGGTCGCCGAAGCGGGCGCGACCAGCGTGGTCCTGCAGCAGTCCGCCGCGAGCGAGGACCCCGAGGGGTTCGTGCGCTTCGTGGGGTCGCTCGAGCCGCCCAACCGCTGAGTCGGATTGCCCGCTGGCGCAGCGGGTACCTCTGTGGGCGTGGCTGAGGTTTCTCTGAACGTCGAAGCGCCCGTGGACGCCGTGTGGGCTGTGCTCGCCGATGGCTGGTCCTACTCGGGATGGGTGGTCGGCGCGTCGCACATCCGTGACGTGGACGCCGCCTGGCCGGAGCCCGGCTCACGGATCCACCACAGCGTGGGCCCGTGGCCGATGACCATCGAGGACACCACCGGGGTGGTGCGCTGCGAGCCGAACCGCCTGCTCGAGCTGGACGCTCGGTTGTGGCCGATCGGTGCCGCCCGGATCACGTTCACCCTGACGGCGCGGTCCGAGCGGCTCACCGAGGTGCACATGGCGGAGCGGGCGGTGCGCGGCCCGACGAAGCTCATGCCGAACGTCGTGCAGGACGTCCTGCTGACGCCGCGCAACCGGGAGACCCTCCAGCGCCTGAACGCGCTGGCCAAGGGCCGCGCGTCCGGGTAGCGCCCGCTCAGTAGATCGCTTTGTGGGCGCCCTGGACCAACGCCCGGTACAGGCCGCCCGCCGCCCCCCACCGGGCAAGAGCCGCGCGTGCCGCGTTCGCGCCCGACGCGCCGTGCACGCCGCCGCCCGGCCACGCCGAGCACCCCGCCAGGTAGAGGCGGTCGAACGGCGTGTCCGCGCGGCCGAGGCCCGGCACCGGCCGGAAGATCAGCTGCTGGTGGATGGCGCTCGTGCCGCCGTTGACGGAGCCGACCTCGTCAGGGCCGAGCACCGAGCGGCCGATGATGCGGGAGCGGAAGCCGGGGGCGTGGTCCTCGATCATCTGCTCGATGCGGTCGGCGCGGCGCTTCAGCCTGTCCGGCGTCCAAGTCGCGCTCAGCGGCACGTGGGTGTACGCCCAGGCTGCCTCGGTGCCGGCGGGGGAGCGCGTCGGGTCTGTCGTCGTCATCTGTCCCATGAGGACGAACGGGTTGCGCGGCAGCTTGCCGCACGCCAGCTCGTGGGCGGTGGTGGCCAGGCCGTTGACGTCACCGCCGAGGTGGACGGTGCCCGCCTTCGAGGCTTCGGGGTTGGTCCACGGGATCGGGCCCGACAGCGCCCAGTCGACCTTGATGGTGTCGGCGTCCCACTGGAACTTCCGCAGGTCCTCCGCGAGCTTCGCGGGTAGCGCGTCGGCGCCGATCAGGTCCAGGTAGAGCTTCGGTGCGGGGACGTCCGCCAGGACCGCACGGCGTGCGCGCACGACGGAACCGTCTTCCAGACGTACGCCAACGGCGACACCGCGCGCGTGCAGCACGCCGGTGACCTTCGCGTTCGTCTCGACGCGTCCGCCGAAACGGCGCACGAGCGACGCGGCCAGCTCGCCCGCGCCGCCGCGGGGCACCGGGTTGCCGACGTCCTGGGCGAGCATGGCCAGCAGCCAGCCGAAGCCCGCGCCGCCGGCCTGGTCCGGACCGAGGTCCGTGTGCATCGTGTTGCCCGCCAGCAGCACACGGGCGCCTTCGCCCTCGAAGAGCTCCTCGCCCAGACGGCGCACGGGCAACGTCAGCGTGCGCGCCAGGCGGAGAGCGTCGCCGATGCCGGCGGTCTTGAGCAGCGACAGGGCGCCGCGCACCGGCGGGAAGGGACGCATCAGCGATTCGAGCACGGCGTCCCGCACGGCCATCCAGCGCGCGTGCTCCGCCTGCCACCTGTCGGCGTCCGCGTGGGCGAACGCGCCGACCGACTTCGCCGTGGTCTCGACATCACGGGACAGCAGTGCCACGCGGTCGTCCGGTAACACGTGGGCCAGCACGGCCGGTGCGTGCTGCCACTGCACGTCGAGGTTCAACGCGCCGATGACCGGCGATCCCAGCCCGAGGGGGTAGAACGCGCTGTAGACGTCGTTGGTGAAGCCCGGCGCGGTGATCTCGGCCGACGCCACGGCGCCGCCGGGGGTATCGCGCTGCTCCAGCACCAGCACGTCCCAGCCCGCGTCCGCCAGCAGGGTCGCGGCGACCAGGCCGTTCGGGCCGGAGCCGATGACGACAGCGTCGACCTCTTTCACGCACGTCCTCCCATCGCCGTGACGACCTCGCGCAGGACATCACGCGCGTCGTGTTCTGGCCACCATTCCAGATCCTCGTGCGCCCGTGTGGTCCGCACCAGCGGTGCCTGGTCGGCCATGCGCACCCACTCGGGCGTCAACGGCTGCAACCGCATCTTCGCCGTCGCGCCCGCGAGCTTCTCGACCAGCGGATACGGCACCGGCAACCGGCCGGCGCCGACGCGTTCGGCGATCATCGGCGCGGTCAGCACCGGCTCAGAGGCGAGGTTGAAGGCACCCAGCGCCTTGCGGCGGATGATCTCCACGATCGCGCGCGCCACGTCGTCGGAGTGCACGAGCTGCAGCCGCAGGCCGTTCCACAGCGGGATCGGCAGGTACGGCAACAGCTTCGGCGGCAGCAACGGGCTGAGCAGCCACCGCCGAAGCTGCGGTGCCGCGGACGCCTGTCCGATGCCGCACGGCCTGATGACCGTGCACGGCAACGGATAGCGGCGCAGCATCGCCTCCAACTGCACCTTGTGCATGCTGTACGAGTTGCCGGGAATCCCGGTCAGCGCCCACGACTCGTCGATCCTGGACCAGCGTGACGCAGGTGCGTACGCCGCCACCGACGACGCCACGACCAGATGGCCGACCTCTTCTTTGACGCACGCCGCGAGGACGTGCTCACTGCCGTCGAGGTTCGTCCCTCGGTCGGTCGGCTTGATCGCCCACGCCAGGTGCACGACGACGTCGGCACCTCGGATGGCGTCCCGCAACGACGACAGCGCGCGCACGTCCACACCGACGTCCTCGAACTCGATGTGACGGCGCAGCGCTGTGCCGACGTTGCCGGATCCGCCGGTGACGACGATCCTCACCCGAGCACCTTGCGGATCGCGTCACGCGCCTTGTCCACCACCGCGACGACCGGGCCGAGAGCCAGGTTCGCGATGGGACTCTCCACGCCGGGGTGCGGGCGCGTGGGCGCGATCGCCTCGGCGGCCTCCACGGCCTTCGCCATGCGTTCGAGTCGTTCCTGGTCGTACGCCTCGCGCAGCAGTGGGAACTCCATCTGCTCCTCGTGCTCCGCGTGCGCGAGGACGTCGTCGCGAAGCTGCACGAGCAGGGTGTCGAAGCCCTCGGCATCGGGCCCGATGCTGTCCATCGTGCTGAGGAGTTCCTTCGCGCGGTGTTCCTCCGCCACGCGTGCGTCGACGATCGGCTCGCCACCGTTCACGCGCTTGACGGCGGGGTGGACGATCTCCTCCTCGGCGGTCTCGTGGATGGAGAGAAGCCGCACGAGCTGGTGCCACGCTTCCTTGCGTTCGTCCCCGGTAGCCGTCTCCAGCTCGGTGAAGAGCGTCCGGATGTTCGTGTGCTGGCGGTGCAGAAGGGTGATCACGTCATCAGCCATGCGCCCCGGATACCCGAAATGCGGAAGACAACCCCGTGTCTCATTTCGTTCGGTACCGAAGAGCTAGCACACCCGGTAATGCGGCGGTAGTCACATGAACCTTTCAGATCTGTGTTCCGTAGCACATAAGGGGCCATTGCCAGGGCCTCCACCCAATACTGAGCTACCGCTTAGTACGCCTGGATCTGTGGACAAGGACGCCTGCATGCCCTTCCGCCGTGTACTGCCCACCGCCGTCGCGCTCGCCGTGCTCGCGGCAGGCTGTGGTGCCGAGGACGACGCGAAAGACCAGGTCAAGACCGGGCCGGGCGTGACGGACGACACGATCTCGCTCGGCATCCTCTCGGACATGACGGGGCCGTTCAAAGCCTCCGCGCTGACCAGGATCAAGGGCTACGAGCTGTACCTGAAGCAGGTCAACGACCGCGGCGGCATCTGCGGCCGCCGCATCGAGCTCAAGCAGAAGGACCACGCCTACGACGTGCAGAAGGCGCTCGACGGCTACTTCGACCTCGAACCGCAGGTCCTGGGTCTGCTGGAGCTCGCGGGCACGCCGATGACCGCCGCGATCGAGCCGGACATCATGCAGACCCGCACGCTGACGGCACCCGCGTCGTGGGCGGCGTCGCTGCTCGGCAACCCGCACATGATGATCGTCGGGACGACCTACGACCTCGACGTCATCAACGGGCTGGACCACTACAAGCGGCGCGGCGTGATCAAGGAGGGCGACACGGTCGGTCACGTGTTCGCCCAGGGCAGCTACGGCGACAACGCGGTCGAGGGCAGCAGGTTCGTCGGCCAGCAGTGGAACATGAAGATCGCCGAGCAGCCCATCGCCGAGACCACCGCCGACCTGACCCAGCAGATCGGGGCGCTGAAGGCGGCCGGTGCGAAGGCCGTCGTGCTGAGCACCACGCCCGCCCAGACCGCGGCGGCCGTCGGTGTCGCGGCGGCGCTGAAGTGGGACGTGCCGTTCATGGTCAACGTCGTCGGCTTCGACACCGCGATCCTCGACTCGCCCGTCGCCGCCGCCGTGGAGAAGCAGGTGTCGGTGGTGACGTCGGTGGCGCCGTTCACCGGCAGCCAGCCCGGCCCGCGCGAGGTCGCGGCGGCGTTCACCAAGTACTACCCCAACGACAAGCCCGCGATCTACGTCGACCACGGCTACACCGTCGCGAAGGTGTTCCTCTCCGTGGTGGAGAAGGCCTGCAAGGAGGGCGACCTCACGCGCGACGGCGTGCTGAAGGCCTTCCAGGAGACCACCGGCCTGGAGACGCAGGGCCTGACCGGCCCACTGCGCTACTCCCTGGTGGGACGGCCCTCCGCGACGCAGTCGTACATCACCAAGGTCGACCTGAAGGCGCCCGGCGGTCTCACGACCGTGGAGGAGCTGTTCGAGTCCGACCTCGTGAAGGCGAAGGGCACGCGCGCCAAGTAGCACCAATTGAGAAACGGCCCCTCCCGCGTGCGGGAGGGGCCGTTTTCTCGTCGCCTACTTGCCGAACCCGGCCTTGCGGAGCGCCTCCGCCATCGACCCGGTGGCCGGCGGCGTCGCGGCACGCTGCTGGCCGCCGCGCTGGGGCTGCCCGCCGCGCTGCGGACGACGGTCACGACCACCACCGCCGCCACCCTGCTTCGGAGCGGGCTTGCCCGGCTCGTCGGTCAGGCGCAGCGTCAGGCCGATGCGCTTGCGGGCCTCGTCGACCTCCAGCACCTTCACGCGCACCACGTCACCGGACTTCACGACGTCGCGCGGGTCCTTCACGTAGGTGTTCGACAGGGCGGAGATGTGCACGAGACCGTCCTGGTGCACGCCGATGTCCACGAACGCGCCGAACGCGGCCACGTTCGTCACGACGCCCTCCAGCACCATGCCGGGCTTGAGGTCGGCGATCTTCTCGACACCGTCCGCGAAGGTCGCCGTCTTGAACGCCGGTCGCGGGTCGCGGCCGGGCTTCTCCAGCTCCTTCAGGATGTCCGTGACCGTCGGCAGGCCGAACTTCTCGTCGACGAACTTCTCCGGCCGCAGCTTCGTCAGCACCGAGGAGTTGCCGATCAGCTCGGCACCGGCCTCCTGCTGCATCTTCCGCACGACCGGGTACGCCTCCGGGTGCACGGAGGAGGCGTCCAGCGGCTCGTCGCCGCCGCGGATCTTGAGGAAGCCCGCGCACTGCTCGAACGCCTTCGGGCCGAGCCGCGCCACGTTCTTCAGCGCCGTGCGGGTCCTGAACGGGCCGTTCTGGTCGCGGTGCAGCACGATGTTCTCCGCGAGACCGGCGGTGATGCCGGAGACGCGGGACAGCAGCGGCACGGAGGCGGTGTTGAGGTCGACGCCGACCGCGTTCACGCAGTCCTCGACCACCGCGTCGAGCGAGCGCGACAGCTTCGACTCCGACAGGTCGTGCTGGTACTGGCCGACTCCGATCGACTTCGGGTCGATCTTCACGAGCTCCGCCAGCGGGTCCTGCAGCCGGCGCGCGATCGAGACGGCGCCGCGGATCGACACGTCGAGGTCCGGCAGCTCCGACGACGCGTAGGCCGACGCCGAGTAGACCGACGCGCCCGCCTCGGACACCACGATCTTGGTGAGCCCGAGCTCGGGGTGGCGCTTGATCAGGTCTGCCGCCAGCTTGTCGGTCTCGCGCGAGGCCGTGCCGTTGCCGATCGCGATCAGGTCGACGTTGTGCGCCTTGGCCATGGCCGCGAGCTTCGCGATCGACTCGTCCCAGCGGTTCGCGGGCACGTGCGGCTGGATGACGCCGTGCGCGACGACCTTGCCGGTGGCGTCGACGACCGCGACCTTCACGCCGGTGCGGTAGCCGGGGTCGAGGCCCATCGTGGC
>JASLAV010001169.1 GCA_030146905.1 Lentzea sp.
GAAAGGCGGGGTCTCATGATCTTCTTCGAAGTCCTCGGCGGTCTCGTCGTGTTCGGAGGCCTCGGCCTCGCGATGAGCGCGAGAGTGATCAAGCAGTACGAACAGGGACTGGTGTTCCGGTTCGGCAAGCTCCAGCAAGGCGTGCGCGGGCCGGGACTGACGATGCTGCTTCCCGGCGTCGACCAGCTGCGGAAGGTCAACCTGCAGATCGTCACCCTGCCCGTGCCCGCGCAGGACGGCATCACGCGCGACAACGTCACCGTGCGCGTCGACGCCGTCGTGTACTTCAAGGTCCAGGACCCGGCGAAGGCCGTGATCACCGTCGAGGACTACCGGTTCGCGATGCTGCAGGTGGCGCAGACGTCGTTGAGGTCGATCATCGGCAAGAGCGAGCTCGACGACCTGCTGTCCAACCGCGAGCGGCTCAACCAGGGCCTGGAGCTGATGATCGACACGCCCGCCCTGGAGTGGGGCATCGACATCGACAGGGTCGAGATCAAGGACGTGGCGCTGCCGGAGAGCATGAAGCGCTCGATGTCACGGCAGGCGGAGGCCGAACGCGAACGCCGCGCGCGCATCATCACCGCGGACGGCGAGCTGCAGGCGTCCAAGAAGCTGTCCGAGGCCGCGGGGACCATGGAGTCCACGCCCGGCGCGCTGCAGCTGCGGCTCCTGCAGACCATCGTCGAGGTGGCGGCGGAGAAGAACTCGACGCTGGTGCTGCCGTTCCCGGTGGAGCTGCTGAGGTTCCTGGAGAAGAATTCCACCACCCAAACCCGGGACTGATCCCGTGTTCATCTGAACACAGGAAGTCATGATCGGGAGGTCGGCGGCAACAGCGAGCGATCACACAACACGGGACACGTCACGCGTTCTGCAGCGTCGCAGGTATTTCCGGTCGAAGGTTGCGGCGCCGCAACCTTCGCAACCGGGAACAGCCGAGAACGGCTCGGAGACGCGCCACCAGTGTTCGCCGGCGCTGTGCGGCCAATCACCCCTTCGTCCTCAGCTGTCGAATCCCAGTCCCAGCCTGTCGAGAGTGCGCAGCCACAGGTTGCGCTTGCCCGCGTGGCGGTCCGCCCGGTCGAGGGACCACTTGGTGAGTCCGATTCCCGCTCGTGCCAGGGGATCCGGCGGGAACGGCAGGGGCTTCGTGCGCACCATGCTCAGTTCGGTGCGCGAAGTTCGTTCTCCCGCCAACCGGTCGAGCATGACCTCCGCGCCGAAGCGGGTCGCACCCACGCCGAGGCCGGTGTAGCCGGCGACGTAGGCGACGTTGCCGGCGTACGCGGTGCCGAAGAACGCGGAGAAGCGGGAACTGGTGGCGATGGCGCCACCCCAGGAGTGGCTGAAGCGCAGTCCTTCCAGTTGCGGGAAGCACTGGAAGAAGTTCCTGGCCAGTGTCAGGTTGGTTTCCGGGCGCTGGTCGTGGTCGGCGGAGACGCGGCCGCCGTGGGGGTAGATCGCGTCGTAGCCTCCCCACAGGATTCTGTTGTCGGCGCTGAGCCGGAAGTAGTGGAAGCTGTTGGCCGAGTCGCTGAGCCCTTGGCGATTCCGCCACCCCACGGCGGCGAGTTGTTCGGCGTTCAACGGTTCGGTCATCAGTGCGTAGTCGTAGACCGGGACGATGTAGGGCCGCACCCGTTTGAGCAGGGATGGGAACACGTTGGTGGCCAGTGCGACCTTGCGGGCGTGGACCTTGCCGTACGGGGTGTGAGCGGTCATGCCGGCCCCGTCTCGGCCGAGAGCCGAGACGGGACTGTTCTCGTGGATTCGCACGCCGAGGCCGGCTACGGCTCGTTTGAGGCCCCAGGCGAGTTTGGCGGGGTGGAGCATGGCCACGCCGTGCCGGTCGTGCAGTCCGCCGAGGAACGTGGGTGAGTCGACCTCGGCTCGCACCTGGTCACGGTCGAGGTAGTCCAGCCGGACACCGTGGCGGACGGCTACTTCGACCGCGTCGCGCAGTTCGCCGACCTGGTGGGGTTCGGTGGCCACGTCGATCTCGCCGGTGCGTTCGAAGTCGCAGTCCAGCGAATAGCGGGCCACCGCGGCCTCGATTTCGTCGAGGTTGCGGGCGCCCAGTTCGGTGAGCCTGGTGATCTCGGCCGGCCAGCGGTCGAGACCGTTGGCGAAACCGTGGGTGAGGCTGGCGGCGCAGAAACCGCCGTTGCGCCCGGAGGCGGCCCAGCCGATCTCCTTGGCCTCGATCAGGACCACGTCCCGCTGAGGGTCGCGTTCCTTCGCGATCAGCGCTGTCCACAAGCCTGTGTATCCGCCTCCGATCACGAGCAGGTCGCAGTGCTCCTCCCCTACCAGCGCGGGGCTGGCCGGCGGTCTGCCCGGATCGTCCAGCCAGAACGGTGCCGGCTGCGCCTCGGCGAGCGATCGTGCGGGGTCCACGGCATTTCACACCTTTACGGGGTACGAGAGGACATCAGGGGAGGGAAGGGGTCAGCTGTTCAAATCTGCTGCACCGAAGGAAACGCGGAAGCGGGCGCACCACAGGGAGACGCTGCCGAGCTTGGTCAGGTCGGCGTTGTCGGGGATGGTGTAGTTCTGGTCACCCTGGTCGCCTTTGAGCGGCCCGAGGTCGAGGTGGTCACCGTCGTCGAAGGCGAACCAGCCGCCGATCCCGGCTTGGACGGGCTGGTCCGACAGCCAGATCCGCACATCGGGCCCGAGGCTGGTGCTGAGGTTCTCCAGGCGGAGGGTGCGCGTGCCGTCGGGTGCTTCCAGCACCTGCACCGTGCCGCTGGTGTCGTGTTCGTGGGAGATGAGCGAGGCGTGGGCGGTGACCTCGCCGGCGGGGCTCGCCTCACGGACCGACTTGTTCATGAACAACAACCAGGGCTCGCTCACGACACCCATGAGCAGGGTCAGAATCCCCAGAGCTATTAGCACTTTCCTGACCAACGGTTTCTTCAAAGTCGCAGGTACACGCATGACTGGTCCTCGTAGTTGTTGACGTGGTGGGCCTGCTCGCTCGGTTCAGCTGAGCTTGGCCATGACATGCTTGATGTTGGTGAAGTCCTCGAGCGCATACGCCGAGAGGTCCTTGCCGTAGCCGGACTGCCCGTAACCTCCGTGCGGCATCTCGGAGACGAGCGGGAGGTGGTCGTTGATCCACACACAGCCGAAGCGCAGCGCACGGGAGACCCTCAACGCCCTGCCGACATCACGTGTCCAGACCGAGGACGCCAAGCCGTACGGAGTGCCGTTGGCGAACTCGATTGCCTGCGGCTCGCCGGAGAAGCGCTGCACGGTGATAACCGGCCCGAAGATCTCCGCTTGGCTGAGCTCGTCGTCCTGACGCACACCGACCACGACGGTCGGTTCGAGAAAACACCCCTGCTCTTCCGGACGGCGGCCACCGGTCACGATCTCGGTGTGGTCCGGCCTGCGGTCGAGGAACCCCTCGACCCTGGCACGTTGTGCTGCGGAGTTGAGCGGTCCCAGCGAGGTCAGCGGTGACATCGTGTCGCCGGTGCGGAAGTCACGCGCGTGCTCGACGAGTCCGGCCACCAGCTCGTCGTGGACACCGTCGGCCACCAGCACGCGCGTCGCCGCGGTGCAGTCCTGGCCCGCGTTGTAGTACCCGACACGGGTGATGATGTCGACGGCCGACTCCAGGTCCGCGTCGTCGAAGACGACGACGGGGGCCTTTCCGCCGAGTTCGAGGTGCACGCGCTTGAGGGTCTGCACGGCGGCGGTCGCGACAGCACGGCCGGCACCGGCAGATCCGGTCAGCGCGATCATGTCGACGTCGGGGTGCCGCGCCAGCGACGCGCCGGTCCGGCCATCACCGGTCACGACGTTGAGCACCCCCGGTGGCAGTTCCTCCGCCGCCAGCTCAGCCAGCATCAGCGTCGTGAGCGGAGTGGTCTCGGAGGGCTTGAGCACGACCGTGTTCCCCGTCGCGAGCGCGGGGCCGATCTTCCAGGCGGCCATCTGCAGCGGGTAGTTCCATGGCGTGATCTGCCCGATCACGCCCACCGGTTCGCGGCGGACCATCGAGGTGTAGCCGTCGAGGTACTCGCCTGCCGCCCGTCCCTCCACGACGCGCGCGGCGCCCGCGAAGAATCGGAGGTTGTCGACGGAGGCTGCGACCTCCTGCACGGCCGCGGCGAGGGGTTTGCCCGCGTTGCGGGCTTCGACCCGGCTGATCTCGTCGGCGTTGTCCTCGACGCGGTCGGCGATGCGGCGCAGCGCGTCCGACCGGTCCTTGGGCGTGCTGCCGGACCACCGGGTGAACGCGTGCCGTGCCGCGGCGACGGCGAGATCGACCTCGGCCTCGGTGCCGCGTGGCGACCGGGCGAGCAGCTCACCGTTCGCGGGGTCGACGACGTCGTCGGCCTCACCAGCGGAGTCCACCGCTTCTCCGGCCACGTGGTGGCGCAGAACCACGGCCGGAGACGGCTGGCCGGGTTTCGACGGGTTCGTGTTGACGGGCATGTCACGTCCTTCTCGGTCGAGAGCGGTGCCACGGCGCTGCCATGTCGCCACCCAGGGTTGGAACGACATGGCAGCGCTCGGCTCAAACGGTTGCGGGATCCTCGACAGCGAACTCGACCGCCGGGAAGTCCAGCGGCACGTCGCTGAGGTGGTGCAGGTAGTTCGTCAGCGTGGTGGCGATCGCGTGACCGACGAGTTCAACGATCTCCGGATCGCCGTAGCCGGCCGCCCGCACCTCCGCCAGCTGGTCGTCCGACGGCCTCCCGCGATGCCGCACGACGCGCTGCACGAAGGTCAGCGCGGCCTGGACTTTCGGGTCCGACGCGTGTCCGGACCTGGCGGCGAGGATGTCCTCTTCGGACACACCGAACTCCCGGGCGGTGTCGCTGTGTGCGGCGAGACAGTAGGCGCAGCGGTTCTCGTTGGCGACCGCGATCGCCAGCTGCTCACCGACTTTGCCGCGGAAGGCGCCCTTGCCCAAAGCCCGGTCGAAGTCCAGCAGCGCACGGGTGAGCGGCGTCGACAGGGCGATGACCTCGCCCAGGTTGGGCACCCCGCCCCATGCTTTCCGCAGAAGGGCGCGAGCTTCCTGCTGTTGCGGATTCTGCGTTGACGGTCCTGCGGTTTCGATGCGCGACAACGGATTCTCCTCCTGGACGAATGTCTGTACCAGACAGTACAGAGACTGTACTGCACGGTCAAGAAAATTTGCGATTCAACGCAGGACAGCAGCTGCAACCGCAGAGCCGCGGATTCCGCAGCGAACTCAGCAGGGTTCTACGCGTAGGTGCCCCGCAGCGAGTGCCACTTCAAGTCCACCCTGGAACGGACGTGGCGCAGCACCGAAACGCCCCTCAGCCGACGCGAGTTCCATTCCGGTCGCTCAAAGGGTTCCCGTCTGCCCTCTGCCCCATCACGGGGACGAGAAAGACGGATAGAGGTGTTGTCTTGCGCTGAGCACGGTCGAGGATCGACACCAACGCGTTGCGGGCGGCCACTCGGGCCGTCGACCGCCCAGTCCCCGGCCGATTCAGAAGGCAGCACAGCGTTGCCCAGGCGAACGTTGCGCTGCAGAGCCATCACTCAGGACGCCGTGGCAGGTCGACCATGTTCGACCCCGTCCGCGGGACCCTGCCCGCACAATGCGCCGGCAACACGTTCAGCTCCACCTCAAGCGCACCGCCAATGGGCTCGCTGCCTGCTGCCAGGCGGGCCGATCTACCGCTGGATGCCCTAGGCACATGACGCCAACGATGGAGCCAGTCGCCATCGCTGGCCCCGAGAGGCGTTAGAGCTTGTCCCACGCCGTAGTCAGACAGGACCGCAGGATCGACTCCATCTCGTCGAAGTGGGACTGGTCGCAGATCAGCGGCGGCGACAGCTGCACGACCGGCTCGCCGCGGTCGTCGGCCCGGCAGTACAGGCCGTTCTCGAACAACGCCGGGGAGAGGTGTCCGCGCAGGACCCGCTCGGACTCCTCCGGCGTGAAGGTCTCCTTGCCGGCCTTGTCCTTCACGAGTTCGACGCCGTAGAAGTACCCGGCACCGCGCACGTCGCCGACGATCGGCAGGTCCAGCAATCGCTCCAGAGTGGACCGGAAGGCGTCCTCGTTCCGCCTCACATGACCGTAGAGGTCCTCGCGTTCAAGGATGTCGAGGTTGGCGAGCGCGACCGCGCAGGACACGGGATGGCCGCCGTAGGTCGAGCCGTGCATGAACGTCGCCCCGTCCCGGAACGGTTCCATCAGCCTCTCGCTGATGAGCACGGCGCCCAGCGGGGCGTAGCCGGACGTCAGGCCCTTGGCCGTGGTGATCATGTCCGGCCGGTAGCCGTAGCGGTTGGCCCCGTAGTCGAACCCCAGCCTGCCGAAGGCGCAGATGACCTCGTCCGACACCAGCAGCACGTCGTGGCGGTCGCAGATCTCCCGCACCCGCTCGAAGTAGCCGGGCGGGGGCGGGAAGCAGCCGCCGGTGTTCTGCAACGGTTCCAGGAACACCGCGGCCACGGTGTCCGGGCCCTCGAACTCGATCGCCTGAGCGATCTGGTCGGCCGCCCACACTCCGAACGCGGCGTAGTCGTCGCCGTGCACGGGCGCGCGGTAGAAGTTCGTGTTCGGGACCTTCAGCGCGCTGGGCACCAGCGGCTCGAAGTCCTGTTTCGCACCGGGCAGGCCGGTGATGGACAACGCGCCGGCCGACGTGCCGTGATAGGCCAGCGAGCGGCTGACCACCTTGTGCTTGCGGGGCTTGCCCCGGAGCTTGAAGTACTGCTTCGCGAGCTTCCACGCGGTCTCGACGGACTCGCCACCGCTGACGGTGAAGAAGACCCGGTTCAGGTCATCCGGCGCGGTGGCGACCAGTCGTTCGGCGAGCTCGATGGCGGTGGGATGGGCGGCACCCCACAACGGGAAGTACCCGAGCTCCCTGCTCTGCTTGGCCGCGGCCTCCGCCAGCTCCTCACGGCCGTGCCCCACCTGGACCGCGAACAGGCCGGCCAGACCGTCGAGATACCGCTTTCCGTCGGCATCCCAGACGTGCACGCCGTCGCCGCGCACGATCACCGGCGGCGCCACCCCATCGCCGTGCCGGGTGAAGTGCATCCACAGGTGATCGCCAGCTGTCCCAGCGCGCGCGGCTCCGTGGCGGCGATCCGACGTTGTCGGGGAGATCCGCGATGACGGATCATTGATGTCGAGGCTTGGCAAGGTATTCCTCCAACCACGCAGGTTTGTACCGAACAGTACAAGCGCTGTACTACTCGGTCAAGACTGGCGCAGCCACCACCTGCCGGGCGACCGGTGCCCGTGAGAAGTCGCGTCTATCGGAGGATCTGCTCGACCTCACGTCCAAGGCACAGTCGCAGTGTCGACGTGCTGCCATGCACCTGCGAGAGCAGAACACCGCCCTGATACGCGGCGAGAAGTGCCTCGGCCGCGGAATCGGGCTCCGTGTCGGCACCGATCTCGCCGCTGTCGACCATGCGCCGGATGCCGGCGGCGATCAACGTCCGCCAACGCACGAAGGCGGCTTCGATCGAGGTTTTGACGTCCGGATCGTTCTCACTGATCTCTGCGGCCAGAGCACCGAGCGGGCACCGCACCGGATCGTCGTCTTCCTCGTGGAGGCGAACAAGACGATCCGCCCACCGCCGCAGATCCTCACCGGTCGCGATGTCGTCGAGCCAGGGCTGCTGGGCCGCCAGCACGAGTTCGCTCTGACGTTCGACAACGCTCTGCACCAGGTCTGACTTCCCCGAGAAGAAGTGGTAGAACTGTCCTTTGCCGGTCTTGGACGCCTGCGCGATCTGGTCGATGCTGGTAGCGCGCACTCCCCTGCTGTAGAACAGCTCACACGCCACGTCGAGGATGCGCGCCAACGTCGCCCGC
>JASLAV010001172.1 GCA_030146905.1 Lentzea sp.
CGTGCCGCCGCCGAAGCCGCGCACACTCGCTGCCGACACCGTGGCCTGGCTGGTGGCGAACGGGCCGCGGGTGGCCTCGATGCTCGCGGTGGTCGGCGCCGGGCCGCGTTCGTAGGGGTTCTCGGCGGCCTCGGCGACCGAGCCGGACGTGGTGAGGGCGACCACCGCGGCGAAGACCAAGGCGCGGCGGGACAGGGGAGACCTCAGGGACATGGTGTGCTCTTCCCGGGGTGGCAAGGACTTGGCAGAGAGAGTCCTCTGTGGACCATGCTTACAGCGGCAGAGTCTGAACCACTACCTACTCGCGGGTCAAGTAGTCGCCCAGAAAAGGGGATCAATTCGAAAGTAATTCACTTGATCGTGCCGGGAAGGCCGGTGCCGACCGGAACCCTCACCTGCGGGGAAGTGCTCCCACGGAGGTCTTGACCACAACCAAGACTCGAACAATGCTCAACGGTGATCTTGTTCGGCATCAGCGAACCCCATGCTCGACCTGTCGATCGACCGAGTCGGTTGCGGCAACATCGCCCTCGCCGTCGAGGCAAACGTCACCATGCGAAACCTCGCGAGCGCATCTGGGCCACCCATCAACAAGCTTTGCGCCTCGCCGACAACGCCGCCTGGACCGGAGCCGCTGGGGCGAACTGACCGGCCTGCAACGCCACAACACCCACCTCGACGACGCGTGCATCGTCATCGCCCCCGACATCGGCGCGCTGCACGAGGTCGTCGCAACACCCTTGATCGAGGGTGGAATGAGTCGCGGGGCCGACCGGGGCCGGTGTGCACGAACGTCGTCACAGTCACGACGGGTAGGCGCGGCATCACGCCGCACCTGCCGCTGCGCTCGCTCTCATGGTCGGGAGAGAAGCGGACCCACCGCTGGTGTTCAGCTATCACCTGACGTTCGGGCCTCTGCCGGGAAACCCTGGTGCTGTCGCCGGAGAAGCCGCTGGTGAGCATAGGTGAGCTAGATCGGGCTGGTGTTGACTCGGAGGTCGTCGTACCAGATGTACCCCGTCCTGGTCGGCGCGAACGAGGCGTCACCGCCACCCGCGAACGAGGACAGGTACGCGCGGTCGATGAGGTCGCCGTTGCGGACGAACTTCAGTCCGGTGATCAGTGCGGCCGACCGGCCGTTGAACCACACCTGAATCTCGCCGTCCGGGTTGGCGTTGCCGTTCGTCACGGTGTTGACCTTGACCCGCTGCACGATCTCCACCCACTGCCCCGGCGGGTAGTAGACCGGCTTCTCGTCGAGCGAGAGGTCCCGGTAGTCGCCGTACTGGCTGGCGTGGTCCATGCTGTAGTAGTAGATCGCCGCCTTGCCGCCGCTGCGCCAGATGAACCGCGACGTGAAGCCGTTGTAGCCGTCGCACGGGATGCCACCGGAGCAGGACGCGCCCGCGCCGAGTCCGACGCCGACCTTGCCGGCGAAGTTCGTGTTGCCCCAGCTGAAGTCCGAGCTGAAGCGCACCCACTGCGCCACGTAATACTGCTGCGCGCGCGGGATCGCGAACGGCGCCTGCGCTCCCGACGGCCCCGGCCCGAACTGGCCGGCGGGGTAGGTGACTCGCAACGACTTGCTGCCGCTGCGCTTCACGCTGGAGTCGACGTAGGTCCGGCTGTCGAGTCCTTGGTGCCAAGGCGCGTTCCAGCCGTCGGCCGCCCATTTCGCGAGCGTGTAGGAGGAACCGGCGGCAGGAGTTTCGAAGTGGTTGTTCAGCGCGGCAGCCATCGCCGGTGGTGCGGCAATGGTCGAGGCGATCATCGCCGCACAGCTGGAAAGCACGAGCAACGTCTTTGTTCGCATGAACTTCCTCGACTGGGGCGGACCCGTGGGCGGACGGGAGGTTGATGTGGTCTGCGCCACTTGCCTGACGCAGTATTGTCGCGTCGCCTGCGGTGGGTCAACGGTGGGTGAAGTCAGTCTGCAAGAATTCTGGTGTGGATGGTCGGGTGTAAACCTGACATTGACTGGACTTCCGTGATGTCGCAGGATTCCGGCAACGTGCGGGGCCGTTGCATTCCTTCTCTTTGCACGACAACGACGGGTTGTTGTGCGGGGTGATGATCTGGTAGTTGGTCTCTGTGTCGATGGAGTTGGTGGCGGGTTGGTCGGCGGGCTTCGATGCGTTCCTGGGCCGGTTCGCGGACCGGTTCCCGCGTGTGGAGTCGCGGCGGCGCATGCGTTAGTGCATAAGCGGTTTGCTCTCCGAAGTAGAGCGGAAGAACGGCTGGACGCTGGCGGAGGCTGCCGGTGACCCCGGTCCGGAGGGCATGCAACGGTTGCTGAACTTCTACACCTGGGACACCGACCGGCTGCGCGACGACATCCGACTCGCAGTGGTCGAGGCGATAGACGATGCCGGGAACGGCGTGCTGATCGTGGGCGAGACCGGTTTCCTCAAGAGGGGCACCAAGTCCGCCGGGTGGGGCGGCACCACCTCGTTGTCGACGTCTCCGGGGTGACCTTTGCGACTCCAGCGGTCTCAGTGCTTCGGTCCGCAGCCGGGCCAGGGGCTGTCGAGATGACGGGCTCGCTGCGGATGGCCTCACCGAGTCCTCAGATTCAACGACTCCTGAGCGTCGCCGGCCTCACGCGCATGTTCGAGCACTGAACCGCAGCGGTCCGGTGGTCCTACCGGGGCAGGTCCAGCACGACATCGTACGAGGAGGCGCACGCCGGACGCGGGCAGTTCGCGGATGAACCAGGCGGTTCGGTCGCCAGCGCGACGCGGACCCCGTACGAGGTGATCGGACTGCGGTGCGGCGACCACTACCGGCTGTTGCGCTCGCCGCCGGAACACGTGATCCTCGACAACCCCCACCACACGACGTCGAACCCGCGCTCGGATCGGCTGAAGGCGGCGGTGACGGCGTTCGAGCATGTCTTGGAACCGGGCTGCCCATGGGCTTGAGCCGGCCTGCCGAGTGAGCGGGCCGGGTGAAAATTCATGGTCGATGTGTCAGGACGTGCCCGCCGGTCCGGTGCTGCGGCGCTCCGCGCGCCGCAGGTATCGCTCCAGCCCGTTGAGTTTCTGGTCGGCGATGAACGTCGACCGTTCGTTGATGATGATGTCCTCGGCGTGCCGGATGCATGCCCATGCCGAGTCGCCCCACGGGTCGGCGATCTTGACCTCCACGGGCTCGTCGCACGGGCCCGACAAGCCGAGCCCGCACACCTGGGGGTGTTCGCCGTCGAGGTGGTTGGCCGCGAGGTGCCGCAGCTGGCCCGCCAACTTGGCCGACGCGGTGGAACGTGGGCCGGGGATCTGGTCCAGGCCGCGTTCCGCGCGCACCGCTTGAATGGCGGCCAGGCGCAGCTCCAACTGCTCGGCGACGATCCCGGCCAGTGCGGTGAGCGTCGCGACTTGGGCGTCGGTGACCTCGCGGGGGTCGCGGTCGATCACGTTGACCGTGCCCAGCCGGTGGCCGTCGCCGGTGGTGATCGGCGCGGCGGCGTAGAAGCGCAG
>JASLAV010000864.1 GCA_030146905.1 Lentzea sp.
GGCGACGACGGCGAGGGCACCGGCTCGCTGCTCTCGCTGGACCAGAACCAGGGCGCGATCCTGAGCGTGCTGCTGGCCGTGACCATGGTCAACGCGATGAACTTCGTGGACGGCCTGGACGGCCTGGCGGCGGGCATCGGGCTCATCGCCGCCACCGCCACGTGCGTGTTCTCCATCGGGCTGCTGGCCAACAACGGCGGTGACGTCGGCGCGTACCCGCCCGCGCTGATCGCGGCCACGTTGGCGGGCGCGTGCCTGGGCTTCCTGCCGCACAACTTCAACCCCGCGCGGATCTTCATGGGCGACTCCGGGTCGATGCTGATCGGCCTGATGCTCGCCGCGGCGACGATCTCGGCGTCGGGGAAGATCAACTACGAGTCGGTGCGCGCCACGGACGTGCTCGGTCTGCTGTCGCCGCTGGTCGTGGTGGCCGCGGTGCTGTTCGTGCCGCTGCTGGACCTGCTCATGGCGGTGGTCCGGCGCACCCGGCGGGGCGAGAGCCCGTTCTCCGCGGACAAGATGCACCTGCACCACCGGCTGCTGGAGATCGGCCACTCCCAGCGCCGCGCGGTGCTGCTGATCTACTTGTGGGCGGGCGTGCTGGCGTTCGGCGCGGTCGCGCTGACGTTGTTCGACGTCGTCGTGGTGGTCTGGTGCCTCGCCATCGGACTCGTTCTCGCGCTGTTGGTCTCCGCGATACCCAGACTTCGTGAAGTGCGCCGCACCTGACCCCCGATGGCGGAGTGGTGACCACCGCTCTCTTACACTCCTTCTCGACCAGCGGGAAGGGGTGACATGACCCAGGACAACTCACAGGGCACCGAGTGGACGCACGAACTCGTCGTGCGGCGGCTCGCCGGCGAGATGTTCCGCAGTGCGATGTGGGTGGCGCTGGCGACGGTGGTCGTCTGCGTCGTCGTGTGGACCGTGGTGGGGGGTGTCCCCGGACTGGTCGCGTCGCTCCTCGGCGGTGTCATCGCCTGCGTGTCGTCGGCGGGCACGCTCCTGCTCATGAGCAAGACGGCGGCGCTGCCGGTGCAGTTCATCATGGTTGCCGCGCTCGGCGGGTTCATGGCGAAGATCATCCTGCTGTTCATCGCGGTGCTCGTGCTGCGGAAGTTCCCCGAGCTGCACCCGAACGCGCTGGCGTTGACCATGGCCGCGACCGTGGTGGTCACCACCTTCATGGAGGTTCGCGCGTCCAAGCGCAGCCGTAGTCAGATCGTGGTCCCGACCCCCGGCAATACCTAAACTACCGGCTGGTACGGTTCGCGCCAGGACGGGACACCCGAAAGAGGGGTGCCTCTCATAGGCGCTTGCGGTCCGTAAGGTACGTTCTGTCCAGATCGTGACGATTCCCTCGGCGGAGTGAACGCCGGCCGGGAGAACCGGAAGGAACACAGTGACCACGATGGTGCTGGCCGCGGGTGGCGAGTTCGTCGCACCCGGTGTGAAGGACTTCTTCCTGCCGCCGATCTTCGGCGAGGTCACCAAGCCGATGGTGCTGGTGGTCCTGTCGATCTTCATCATCTCCGGCTTCTTCCTCGCGGCGGGCCGCAACCTCAAGATCGTTCCCGGCAAGTTCCAGTTCGCGGCCGAGTCGCTGTACGACATCGGGCGCAACAACATCGCCCGTGAGCAGATCGGCGCCAAGGACTTCCAGCCGTTCGTGCCGCTGGTGCTGTCGGTGTTCACGTTCGTGCTGGTGAACAACCTGTTCGGCATCATCCCGATCATCCAGTTCCCGACGATGTCGCACATCGGCTTCCCACTGGCGGTCTCACTGCTCGTGGTCTACCCGGTCTACCACTTCGTCGGCATTCGGCGGCACGGCTTCTTCCGCTACCTGAAGAACCAGACCGTGCCCCCCGGCGCGCCCTGGTTCGTGCTCCCGCTGCTGGTCCCGATCGAGTTCTTCCAGAAGTTCTTCCTGAACCCGCTGACGCTGGCCATCCGAGTCTTCGCCGCGATGTTCGCGGGTCACCTGCTGCTGCTGCTGTTCACCCTGGCGGGTGAAGCACTCCTGTTCTCCGGCGGCGTGACGGTTCTGGTCGCGCCGATCTCCTTCCTCTTCGCCATCGCGCTGACCTTCCTGGAAGCGCTGATCATGGTGTTGCAGGCGTACATTTTTGCTCTGCTGTCCGCCGGCTACATCGGCGCCGCGCTGGCGGAAGAGCACTGATAAAAAGCAAGCCTACGATCCGCGGCGAACAACCATCGCGGACCGAATTGGAAAGGGAACGGCACAAGTGAGCGCTATCGTTCTTGCCCAGGAAGCCGGCAACACCATGTCCGACGCTGGTCTGGCCGCCATCGGCTACGGCCTCGCGGCGATCGGCCCGGCGCTCGGCGTGGGCATGATCTTCTCCGCGGTCATCAACGGCACCGCCCGTCAGCCCGAGGCCCGCGGCGTCCTGCTGAGCCTGGCCTGGACGACCTTCGCCCTGGTCGAGGTCCTCGCCCTGCTCGGCTTCGTCGTCTTCTTCCTCGCCACCGGCTGAGTCCTCGTCCATCGCTCATCGCAAAGGAGGCGGTGTGATGAATTCACTCGTCGTGGCAGCGGAAGACGGCTTGAACCCGGTCCTGCCCCACGTGTCCGAAATCATCATCGGACTGATCGCCTTCCTGCTCCTCTTCTTCGTCATGAAGAAGTTCGTCGCGCCGCGCTTCGAGGCGATGTACGCGGAGCGGGCCGCCAAGATCGAGGGCGGGATCGAGAAGGCGGAGCAGGCCCAGGCGCTGGCCCAGCAGACGCTGGAGGAGTACAAGGCGCAGCTCGCCCAGGCTCGCGCGGAAGCGGCCCGCATCCGCGACGACGCCCGCATCGAGGGCGAGCAGATCATCAGCGAGCTGCGCGCCAAGGCGCAGGAGGAGTCCTCGCGGATCATCGCGCAGGGGCAGACACAGCTCGAGACGCAGCGCGCGCAGATCGTCGCCGAGCTGCGTGGCGAGTTGGGCCGGCTGGCCATCGACCTGGCGGACCGGGTCGTCGGCGAGTCGCTGGAGGACGAGGTGCGGCGTCGGGGCACCGTCGACCGGTTCCTCTCCGAACTCGACGGCACGTCGGCTCCGGCCGCCAAGTGAGGGAACGCCGATGACGCTGCACGCCGCCAGCCGTGACGCCCTGGCCGCCGCCGAACTGCGG
>JASLAV010001262.1 GCA_030146905.1 Lentzea sp.
TTCCAGGTGCTGCCGTGGCAGACACCGGAGGGCACGAACTACTCGGCGCGCATGTTCTGCGACATCACCATGCCGGACGGCTCCCCGTCGTGGGCCGACCCGCGCCACGTGCTGCGCCGCACCCTGTCGAGGGCCAGCGAAGCCGGGTTCACCTGCTACGTCCACCCCGAGATCGAGTTCTTCCTGCTCAAGGGCCTGCCCGCCGACGGCAGCGAACCGGAGCCCGCGGACAACGGCGGGTTCTTCGACCAGACCTCCCACGAGACCGCCACGCACTTCCGCCGCCACGCCATCGAGGCGCTGGAGGCGATGGGCATCTCCGTCGAGTTCAGCCACCACGAGGGAGCGCCCGGCCAGCAGGAGATCGACCTGCGCTACGCCGACGCGCTGACCATGGCCGACAACGTCATGACGTTCCGGTACCTGGTGAAGGAGGTCGCGATCACGCAGGGCGTGCGCGCCTCGTTCATGCCCAAGCCGTTCTCCGACCAGCCCGGCTCCGGCATGCACACCCACTTCTCGCTGTTCGAGGGCGACCGCAACGCGTTCTACGACGAAGAGGACCCGTACCAGCTCTCCGACATCGGCAAGCAGTTCGTCGCGGGCATCCTCAAGCACGCGCGCGAGATCTCCGGCGTCACCAACCAGTGGGTCAACTCGTACAAGCGGCTGATCGTCGGCGGTGAGGCACCCACAGCCGTGTGCTGGGGTCACGCCAACCGCTCCGCGCTGGTCCGCGTGCCGATGTACTCGCCCGGCAAGTCGTCCTCACGCCGCGTCGAGGTCCGCTCGCTGGACTCCGCGTGCAACCCCTACCTGGCCTACTCGGTGGTGCTGGCCGCCGGCCTCAAGGGCATCGAGAAGGGCTACGAACTGCCGCCGCCCGCCGAGGACGACGTGTGGTCGCTGACGGACCGCGAACGCCGCGCCGCCGGCTACGCGAACCTGCCGCAGAACCTCGGCGAGGCCCTCACCGAGATGGAGAACTCGGAACTGCTCCCCGAGGCACTGGGCGAGCACGTCTACGACTTCTTCCTGCGCAACAAGAGGACGGAGTGGGACGCGTACCGTCGAAGCGTCACCCCGTACGAGTTGCGCACACTTCTTCCGGTGCTGTGAGGCCGATACGTTGCTTTCCGTGACAGAGGTACCCCAGTTCCAGCCGACGATCTGCGCGTGCACGGTCGCCACCGCGGCGGAGCTGCCCGCGGTCAAGGTCCTGTCCAGCTCGTTCCTCGCCGAGCACCCGGAGGGCCGGTTCGTCGCGCTCGTCGTCGACGCGCAGTCCGAGCACTCCGGACCCGGCCTCATCACGCCGATGGACATCGGCGTCGACGAGTCCGAGCTGCACGTGCTCGCGACCTCGATGGACGCGGCCGAGCTCAAGGCCGCCATGGTGCCGCGGCTGCTCGAGGCGCTGCTCTCGCAGGGCATGCCCGTGCTGTACCTCGACCCGTGGGTCCAGGTCTTCGGATCGCTCACCAAACTCGTGATGGAGGCGCTGCGCAACGCACCGGTCGTGCTGCTGCCGCGCACCCTGCGGCCGCTGCCGTCCGACGGGCTGCAGCCAGGACCCGCAGAACTGCACGAACTCGGCGCGTTCGACCCCGGTTTCATCGCGGTCGGCGAAGGCGCCGAGCCCTACCTGACGTCGCTGGACATGCCGGCGATCGTGCCGCACCACGTCGTGCGCGACGCACGCGTCGGCGTGTCGGTGTGGAACGTGACCGACCGGCCGCTGCACCGCACCGAGTCCGGTTCCCTGGCCGTGGTCGGCCAAGACCTCCTCACCGTGCACTTCCGCGGATTCGACCCGCGCAGGCCGTGGCTGCTGTCCGCCGAATTCGCCGAACGCCCCCGTGTGCTGCTGTCCGAACACACGGAGGTCGCCGAGCTCTGCACCGCCTACCGCGCCGAACTCGTGCGGTGCGGCTGGACCGCCGCGCCCGTGCCGTACCGGTTCGACTCCCTGATCGACGGCACCCAGATCCCGTCCGAGCTGCGCGCCGACTACCGGTCGTCGAGGCTCACCCCGCCACCCGCGTTCGGCGAGGACGGCGGCGGCGGGTTCCTCACCTGGGCGTGCGAACCGACCGCGAGCGGCGGCACGCGCTGGGCCGACGCCGTGTGGCGCGCCGACCAGGCACTGCAACAGCAGTTCCCCGCACCCTTCGGCGCGGACGCCGACGCCTGGCGCGAGTGGTGCGCGGGAGTGGGCGTCGCCTCCGGCCGGCTGCCGGTACCCGCCGTCCCGCAACCCCGCTCGGAAGGCCCCGCGCTGCTCGACCAGCTCGGAGTCTCCGTCGTGGGCACCGGACCGCTGGCGGAGCTGGTGCTCGCCGCCGCACGCGCGTCCGGACTACCGGTGTCGACCTCCGCCGGCTACCCCGTCGTGGTGCGCACCTCACCCGACGACGAGGTGCCCCCTGGCCGGTTCGTCGTCGAGGTCGCGCTGGACGCCACCGCCGCCGACGACCGCACGGGCGTGAACGAGCTCTGGCTGTCGTCCGACCTGTCCCGAGCCGCCGCCGAACGCATCGGCGGCCCCATCGTGCGCGTGGTCCCCGTACCCGTGCACGACGTCGGCCCCCGCGAGCACGAGTCCGGCGACGTGGTCGTCTTCGCGGCGATCGCGGACCACGAACTCGACCGCCCCGGCAACGTCCTCGGCGCCGTGTCCGCGTTCATCAGCGCGTTCCCCGACCGCGCGGACGTCGAGCTGAAGATCGCCGTGTCCGGCGCGTTCGAACACCCCGAGGCCGCCGAGCGGCTGCGCCTCGCCACGGCATCCGACCAGCGGATCTCACTGGTCGAAGACGACGACGTGTGCCTGACGGCCGACGCCGTCGTGTCACTGCACCGCGGTGGGGCCGACGACCGCATCGCACTGCGCCTGGCCGAACTGGCCGCGCGCGGCGTGCCGATCGTGGCGTCGGACCACGGAGCCGTCGCCGAACTGTTCGGCAAGACGGCGGTCCTCGTGCCGTGCCACCAAGGCGCCGAACCCGACATCCAGGCCGCCTCTCGGTTGCTGCGCTCGCTGGCCGACGACCTGCCCACCGCCGCCGCACTGGGCGCCGCCGGCCGTGAACACGTGCTGTCCGTGCGGTCCGTCGCACGCGTCAGCGAAGTCCTCCGCGAACGCGTCGAACACGCGTACCGGGGATGGCGGGCACGCCGGCCGAAGCCGAAGTCCGAAGTCGACCCGATGCTCGCGCTCCAGTCGGCCAAGCACGCCCTGCTGCGCCAGCCCAACGTGGACGGCCCCCACCGGACACCGATGGCACCCGCGCTGCGCAAAGTCGTGCTGCGCGCGCTCGACCACTACGACAACCACATGCGCCAGGTGCTGCACACCCTGATCGACGGGGTCGAGCGCACCGTGTCCGAGCTGGTCAACCGCCAGGACGCGCTCAAGACCGGCGTCGGCGCCGGCGAGCTGGAACTGCTGCGCGCCGAGGTCGAGCAGGTCGCGGAACGCCAGTCGCACTTCGCCGACCAGCTGATCGGCATAGACGACGGCGTCGTGCGCGTGCGCGCGGACATGGCAGGCCACGGCCGGCGCCAGCGCGACGTCGAGGACGCCGTCGTCGCCGAAGCCGCCAAACGCGCCAAGGCGACGGACGTGCTGGCCGAACGCATCGACAAGCTGACCATGGCCCTGGACCGGACGCTCGACCGGATCGACACCCTCGAGTCCAAGGTCGTCGAGGTCTTCCGCGAGCGCGACACACGCCTCGACGTCGCGATCCGTGCCGCCAACCACGCACAGCAGACCGCGGACGCGTTGCGGCGCGTGGTCGTTCGTCAGCACGAAGCCTCCGGCGACGCACCCGCGGTGCGTTCATCGCTGGTGCTGTGCGACGCGGGCATGCTGCGACTGCCCTCCGACGACGCGTTCATGCTCCCGCTGCTGTCGTCCAACGGCGTGTGGGAACCGGAGCTCGCGGACCTGCTCGACTCCGTCCTGGAACCGGACGGGATCTTCCTCGACGTCGGCGCGTACGTCGGCTACCACTCCCTCAGGGTGCTGTCCCGTCTCGGCCTGATGGGCGCCGTCGTCGCCGTCGAACCCGACGCCTCGGCCGCCGCGCTGCTCAGGCACAACGTCTCGGCGAACCTGCCCGCCGCCGTCGCCTCCCGGCTGACCGTGATCGAGGGCGCGGCCTGGGAGAGCGCGGGCGAACTGGCCGCCTCACCGACGCTGACCGGTGGCGTGTCCGTCTCGCCGCTGGCGGCGGACGCCGCGGAGGACGTGGCACGAGTCCGGTCGGTGCGCCTGGACAAGGAACTCGAAGACATCGCCCTGGTTCAAGGCATGAAGCTCTCCGTCGTGCGGGTCGACACGCCTGGACGAGGTCATCGGGCACTGGCCGGGCTGGTCCGGCTGCTGCGCCGCGACCGGCCGCACGTGTTCCTGGAGTTCTCCGCGACCTCGACGGCCGACTTCGGTGACGATCCGGTGACGGTCTTGAAGGAGTTCGGCGTCTGGGGCTACGACCTGGTGCCGCTGGCCACCCGTCAGGCGGCCTCTCCCGACCAGATCGTGCGGGCGATGGAGGGCCTTCGCTCCGTCACGCTGTGGCTCCGGCCGCGTCCTGTCGGGGCCAAGCCGGCCGTGCCGACACCGTCGGTGCCGATCAAGCAGCCCGCTGACCAGGCGATTTGACTTCGTTCCTCCCGGTGAGTAACTTACTTCGAGTCGCCAGCGAGACCCCCGGAACGAAGCGGTTGACACCGCTGAACGGGCCGGGTAAAGTATCACGGCGTCAAACCCCCAGAAGTGAATGAACGGCCTACCGTGCTGTCCGGGATCCGAAAAGACCCCGATTTGACACCGGAAAAGCCTCTCGGATAACTTCTGAACCAAGCCAAAAACTGAATGCGAAGCGAGTTTGCGCGGAGCCCAGATCAGCGAAAACGCCGATTTGACAAAGCGAAAACGAACTGGCTAAGCTTTCAACACAAGCCCCGAGAGAAAGTCTCCGAAAACGGAGATCGGATCCGGTGAGCGCGTGTTCTTTGAGAACTCAACAGCGTGCCGAAACACAGCCAGTAATATGAATACTCCTCGTCAGGAGTATTCCTTTGAGTAGATATACCAGATTGCCAGACATATTCCGTCTGGAGCGATCAAACACAATCCTTATTGGAGAGTTTGATCCTGGCTCAGGACGAACGCTGGCGGCGTGCTTAACACATGCAAGTCGAGCGGTAAGGCCCTTCGGGGTACACGAGCGGCGAACGGGTGAGTAACACGTGGGTAACCT